>JAHEYC010000014.1 GCA_023251775.1 Sphingobacteriaceae bacterium
ATTGAATAAATTTGATATACATTTTTATCCATATAGGATAAATAGAATTAATGAAAGATGAAAACGGAATTAATTTCGAAATTAGAAGAACTGCTTACTAAAGAAGCAGGTGAAGTTGCTCTTGAAGTGCGTGCATTGCAAAAGGAGTTTCAAAAGGTTTGGAGCATGGAGTTTGAAAAAGCCAAACAACAATTTATTGACGAAGGCGGAAAAGTAAAAGAATTTGTTTACGAAAAACAACCCGACGACACTAAGTTTGAAGCGCTATTGGAGCAATACAAAAAACTTAAGAAAGAAAGTGAGGATCGCTTAGCAAAAGATCAAGACAAGAATCTGGAGATCAAAAAAGAGATCATTTCGAAGATAAGCGACCTTAGCAAATTAAGCGATAACGTTGGCGCAGCTATAAAAAAACTAAAGGAGTTACAAACGCAATGGAAAGAAGCGGGGCAGGTCTCTTCACATAAATACAAAGAAATTCAATCGGATTACAGTAGAGCAGTTGAAGATTTTTATTATAATTTACAGATCTATCGCGATCTGCAAGAACATGATCTTAAACGAAACTATGAGTTGAAGCAAGATGTTATTGTAAAAATAAAGACCTTGCAAAATACCGATAGCATTAAAGAAGCCGAACATTCTATTAAAGCATTTCGTAACGAGTGGGAAGAAATTGGTCCTGTGCCAAACGAAAAGTGGGACGAGATGAAAGTTGCTTACAGAGCAGCGCTAGATGAGACCTACGGAAAAATAAAAGGCTATTACAAGAATTTAGAAGAAAAGAAAGAAACGAATTTAAGATCAAAGCAAGAACTTATTGAGAAGATGAAGGAATTAACCTCTTCATTGGATCTTAAGTCCGCTTCGGCATGGAATACAAAGACCAATGAAGTTATTGCCGTTCAAAACGAATGGAAAACAGTTGGAAGAACAACCGAAAAGGATAACGAAAAAGTTTGGACAGAATTTAGAGAGCATTGCGATAAATTTTTTGATGCGAAAAAAGAATTCTTTGCAGGCTTACACGAAAAGTTTGCCGATAATCGTAAAATTAAATCCGAGATCATTCAAAAGGCAGAAGCGTTCAAAAATAGCACCGATTGGGTAAGAACAGCGCAGCAATTGATGAGATTGCAGGAGGATTGGAAAAAATATCCATCAAACGGCGATAAAGAAGAGCCAAAATTATTTGCCCGGTTCCGTAAAGCCTGTAATACATTTTTTGATGCAAGAAAAGCGCATTACGATAATTTGGATGCATCATACGAAGGAAATTTAAAAGAGAAAGAAACTATTCTAGCCAATTTAAGTACATTTCAGTTAAGTGCTGATATCACTGAGAACAGAACTGCCTTAAAACAATTTGTTTCTGATTGGAATTCAAAAGGCATGGTGCCTTTAAAAGATAAAAAACGTTTGAATGATGCGTTCTATAATAAGCTGGATGAATTATACAACCAACTTGATCTAAGCAAGAACGAAAAAGCAGCCATTCAATACCAATCTAAGATCGATCGTTTATTAGCTTCCGAAAATCCAAAGGATCTGTTAAGTAAAGAAGCCGATTTTTTGAAAAAGCAAATGGACGAGATCAATAATTCAATCCGCACTTACGAAAATAACCTGGGCTTCTTTAAAAGTTCGAAAGGAAATAATCCTTTATTAAAAGAAGTAGAAGATAAAGTTGCTTTTGAAAAAGCGAAAATAGATGAGATAGGAGTGAAGCGTAAGATGGTTATTGCTGAATTGGGGAAGTTGAGGGAGCCGGTGAGTTCTTAAAATATTATAATGTAAAAAGGCCCCGACGGTTACCGTCGGGGCCTTTTTTTATTTAAGTAGTGTCACATGTCCCACCAGATCGTGCGCTTTTTTGTTAACGTCAACTACATTGGCTTTCCAAACATAAACGTCGTCTTTAATTGGTTCGGTACTTCCTTTCGCAGTTCCGTCCCAGGCAACATCCATATCGTCGCTTTCAAATACTTTATGTCCCCAACGATCAAAAATGGTTATATGGAATTCAATGATATTATATCCTTTCGCTTTAAAGCCGTCGTTTGTTCCATCGTAATTTGGCGTAAAAGTATTTGGGATATAAATGGCGTACGATTGTTTTAATCTCAAAACTCGTGATGTTGTATCGGTGCAACCATGTTTATTGGTTACTACTTGAAAGATCACCGGTTTTTGTTTATCAAGATTAGTAAAGGTATGAGTGAAATTATTTATCAAGTAAATACTTCCATCGTTGATATAGAATTTTACTTCATCTGCTCCAACAGCATCGCTGCTAATAGTTGATATAGGTTCTAATTCATCCAATTCATTTGGATCAGCAATAAAAGAAGCAATTGGTTTTGGATACACTTCTACTGCATGATGATTAATGTATGTTGCCATACATCCGCTATCACTTACTAATTTTAACGTAACATCATATTTGCCGGTGTTAAAGCAGTGTGTTGGGTTTTTTGTGTACTCAGGTTGCGATCCATCGCCAAATAACCATTGGTAAGTATTGATGTTTCCTGTGCTTATAGTAGATTGATTGGTAAATGTTACACACACACGCTCACAACCTTTTGGATTACTCATGGTAAAGGTTGGAACCGGTTTTGGATTTACATACATGGCCTTCGACATTACATTTGCGCAACCGTATTCGTTTTGTACTTCTAATTTTACAAGATAAACACCACTGGCAACATAATTATGCGCGGCGTATGAATACACATTGTTCACATTTCCATCGCCATAATATTGCCAAGCGTAGGATGTGATATTTCCTTGAGGTGAAGTGGAAAGATTGGTGAATTCAGTACGATCTCCCAAACAGGTTGGACTCGCTTTAAAATTAGCCACCGGATTTGGATATACTACTACAGGATTTGTTACATTGCTAGGACAACCATTATTAGAGATCGCCATCAATTTGCAATTGTAATTTCCGTAGTTAGGATAAACTAACGATGGACTCACAGTTAATGTATCATCCCATATTCCATCATTTTGAAAATCCCAACGCCATTGTGCAACATAACCGCTGCTAATAATGGTGGAGTTATTAAATTGTGTGGCTTGGTTGTGGCAAGCTGCATTACTTTGGAAACCAACTTGCGGTACAGCATACACACTTATGGTTTTTGTTTGTTGAGCACTGCAACTGTAATTTGAATACACCATTAAACTCACTGTATAATTACCCGGTGAAGGATAAAAATAAGTTGGTGTGTGCACATACGCTACAGCATTTTGTCCGAAGGTCCATAAGAACGTATTTAAAGATGCATTTTGTACGCTGCTATTATTTGTGATATACAATTGATCCATGGCACAACCATTTGGTATTGTAAAATCAGCAACGGGAATTGCGTGCACCGTAACCGTTTTAATGATGGTGTTCACACAATTCATATCGCTTACGGCGGTTAATTGTACATTGTACGAACCGTAACTTGGAAATGTATAGTTTGGATTTATTGCTGTGCTTGTATTAAAGCCATTAAAGTTCCAAATATAATTGGTAATATTTCCCGGACTTATAGTTGTTTGATTGGTAAAATTATTAGCCTGACCAAAACAAACATTTGTTGCAGCAAAATTAACCGCAGGTAATGGATTTACATTAACAATATTAGTATAAGTTGCTGTACATCCTAAATTACTTACAACGGTTAATGTAACTGTTTTTGGTCCCGGACTTGTATATTGCGTACTTGGATTCATCATATTTGAAGTTTGAAGATTCGCAAGATTCCAATTATAACTTACAATGCTTCCGATAGGAATGCTTGATGTATTTGTAAATGTGATCAAACTACTTTGGCAAACATTATTTCCTGCAAACGATGCAATAGGAGCAGGATAAATGGTAAGTGTATTAACGCCTGTGTTTGTACAGCCAAAATTTGAAGTGGCAGTTAAACTTACATTATACGTTCCGTAAGTTGGATATGCTGCACTTGGATTTGTAAGATTTGATGTTGTACTATTTCCAAGATCCCAGGCATAGGATGTGATATTACCTGATGCAATGCTGGAATTATTTATAAAATTATAATTTAACGCACAAGGCGAACTGCCTTGCGGAGTGAATGAAACGACAGGCATAGGATAATTCACAACTGTATATGTAAATGTTGGTCCTTGGCAATTAGTGATCATAGTTGTTGTACAAGTATAAACACCGGCTGCACTTACATTTAAACATTGACTTTGAACATTGTTTGTATTTGGGCCATTCCATGTATACGATCCAAAACCTGTTGGTCCGCACACAAAGCTTGATGAACCTGCACACATACTATATGAATTTCCTGTTGTAAATGCCGCGCAAACACCATCTATATAAGCGTATCCAAAGTGTCCGCCTAAAGCGCAATCGTAAGTTGTAAAACGAATGGTCACATTTTGTCCGATGTAATTTGTAAGGTCAACAATTACATTTGTCCATGGTTTATAAACCACATTTCCAGGACCATTTAAAAAGCCGGGAATATTTTGTCCGGCCGATACATTATAATAAGTACAAGGAATTGCTGCATTAGTTGTATCAAACATCTCAACCACAAAAGCAGGTTGTTGCGCTTGCGTGTGTCCAGGATCTTCAAAAACAACAGCATATTTATAAGTGAAGTTTGCATTAGCAGCTGTAACAAAAAATGTTTGTTCAACTCTATCTGCTTCACCGTTCACGTTACTATCTCCAATTCTTAGCGAGAAATTACCACCCGGAGCAACGATCGGAAAACCTCCGAAAGGATCCACAGGATTAGCATTTGATGCCGCAGTAATTACTTGTTGTCCGCCCGGATTTAAGCAGCAACCTTGTGCATTATATAAGGGGTGAAATCCTGAGCTGAGGGTCCATCCTGTTGTGCTGCCAACTTCGAAATCGATGTTGTTACATCCGGCAGCTTGCACTTGACTAGAGTTGTTTAGTGCAGGTTTCTGGTTTGTACCAGAGTTAAGTACAGAATTTGGTTTTCTGTTACTTTCAAACTGTTTCGATTTGAGAAATTCTTCTTTCTCTGCAAGGGTCCAGTTTTGTTTATTCGCGTAACCTTTCCAGTATTCAAAAGTCTGGCCAGTGGTTTGGTTGGCGGGTGTTTGGCTTTGTACCATTCCCTGAATGATAAATGCCAACATAGCTATAATGTAAATTTTTGTTTTCATAGGAAATTAGTTTTAAGCAGGTTAGTATTTTCCTTAATACTGTTTGTAATGTGTCCATTTTTAAAGTTTGTGTTCTCATTATTAACGTGGTTTTAGGTTTTATTTGATCTCTTTAGTTTTTTCACCTACCCTTGGAAACCTAGGTTTGGCGAGGGTTTTGAGGTGTTTAGAACTGTTTGTTACTATTTTTTACGTGTTTAATTTAAAAAAGTTCGCTTTTTGGGCTTATTAGTTAAGAACAAATTTTTGTTAATAATATGAAGTTCGGGTCACAAAAAAACACTACATTAGTTCTCAAATAAAAAAACAACAACATGGATAATGTAAACAACCCACAGAGTAACAACCCGGTAAATACTAACGCAGGAAGTAATTTCGGAGGACCAAAGAACCTTCCAAACGCCATTGCGGTATTGGTATTGGGCATATGTTCAATTTTCCCGGGATGCTTTTGTTATGGTATCGTAGGAATTGTATGCGGGATCATTGCTTTAGTATTAGCGAAAAAAGATATGGCTTTATATGCCGCTAATCCCGGAAACTATATTGAAGGTTCATTTAAGAACTTAAAAGCAGGAAGAATTTGTGCTATAATAGGTATATGTCTTAGTTCATTATATATCATATTCCTCATCGTTTACGTTATCGTCCTTGGCGCAGCATTCTCAATGATGCCTTGGGGTCAAATGCATTAATGATCGATTGGTTGGAAGCGCACATGGGAACATGTGGCTTTGTTACATACTTTAATATTGAATGCCCGGGTTGTGGAATACAACGGGCATTCATTGCTTTATTAAGGGGCGAACTGGGACTTTCTTTACGCCTTTTTCCTGCTTTACTACCTTATTTAAGTACATTACTATTAATGATATTGCATTTGATATTTAAGTTCAAAAATGGTTCGCAATACGCCATGTGGGGATTTATTCTTTCGGTTGGAATTATGGTAGTGAGTTATATTGTAAAGCTAGTCACCTGAGAAGACTGCCTTTAACTCTTTTATATCATCATTTACATTAAACAGACTTGTAAAAGGAACCTTTGTAATTTTTAGGAACACAATTGTTGATGCAATAAAGGTAATGAAGTAAGCAATGTTAGTGGTAATGGCTGCACCCATAACGCCATGTTTGGCAATTAAAAATGGCGCAAGGATCAGCGTGGCCGCAAAACCAAAGAAATTATAAAAGCTCACCATTTTTATATTTCCAATTCCCGAAAAGTAATGACTAATAATTCCCGAGAAACTTAAAAAGATAATTCCCGGTGAAAGCATAAGCATGATGGATTTACTTTGAATGAATGTATCTCCCAATAAATACGTAAATAATTGTACCGGTAAAAAATAAATAAGCACAACAGCTAATATGCTTACTAAAAAACAAAGTTTGGCAAATATCAAGGTAAGCTTGATGCTATTATCTGTTTTTCCTAAAATTGCTACGCGCGAAAGTAGAATAGGGGTCACCGAATTGGTGATTATCAATACTGCTTCTATTAATGATGATGCCGTTGAATACAAACCAACATCGGGTTTTGTTTCTAAAAGATAATAACTCAAACGTCCGCTTAAAAGATACATTAATACTCCTGCCTGGCAGTATAAACCATTTTTTACTATTTGACCAAAATGGAATTCGTTCTTTTGATCAGGCTTTAAAATATAAGCAAGTACAAAGTAAGAGGAGATGAGAAAAGAAAGTGCGAACGAAATAATAAGTGGCCATATATATGAATCGAGTGTGAAGTTGCCGGAGAAATTGGTGAATACAAATATCCCAACTAATAAAGCAACAGGTTGAAAGATGCTGAGAAAATTATACATCTTGTAATATTCCTTTGCAAGAATTACAACGCAATTAAATGTATTTAAGATAATGATGATCGATGCCACAAACAAAAGCCAAGCGTATTCGGATGGTTGTTTATGAAGTAAAACCAAAATAAGATTTGTCCCAACACTTGAAATAAGCGTGAACAACATCCCATTCAAATAAATTTTATTGATATTGAATTTGGCGATAAAATGTACAAGACTATAACCCGTGTAGATCTCGTTGATCATTTGAATGATGGCAATATTGAGCATGATCAAACCTATCTCTCCGCGCGTGGAGATCCCCAAATACTTTGCAGTAACAATTAAGATAAGAAAGTTAACTACCGCAACACTTCCTTTGGTGAATAAACTTTGTATGACCTTTTTTAGCATCTTAATTGGAAACTAAAATAAGTAAAAGATATTGTATTAAAGTGAAAATTTGAGAAAAAACCCTTTATTTCTCACTAATCACTGTGCTATGATCTAAAAAAGGAAATTAGCTGTTGAATTGCTTTTTTAAATACTCTTCAATGAGCTTATTCTTATCAATTTTATGACTGGAAGAGTAGGGGAAGTTGCTTACGATCGAAATATCACCGGGGATCATATAATAAGGTAGACTCTTCTCCATTGAAGGCATCAATTCTTTTAGTAACTCTTCTTTTTCTATAGGAGTTTTCATCATCACAAAACTAATTATCTTCTTCACCTCATTATTTCGTTTTAATGCCACCGTAACAGCGTCTGAAACTAAATTATTCTTACAAATGGTTTGACTTATTTCATTTAGTTCGATCCTAAATCCATTCATTTTAATTTGGTCATCATTTCTTCCTAAACAAAACAACATGCCGTCCTCATAATAAGCAACATCACCCGATCTAAAAGCTCGCATGCCCTTATGAGTAAAGAATTTTTCTTTATTGAATTCTTCTCTTTTAAAATAACCAATAGAAACGTGCTCGCCAACAATAATTAATTCACCTTCCTTTTCGTTCGGATCGCTCTTTTCCACATAAAGTATACTTCCGTCCATGGGATAACCAATGGGCAGTAATGGATATTTTTTAATTATATCGTTGGTTATTTCTATTAACGTTGTAACTATGGTTGCTTCGGTTGGACCATAGGCATTTAATATCCTTGCATTTGCAAATGAGTTTTTTAAAGATGCGCATGTTCGGTTTGGTAATTCTTCACCAATGAACAAAAATGTTCTTAAAGAAGGAATGTTAACGGTTTTAAAATCGGGATGTCGAAGAAATAGAAAAACAAAGGATGGCGTTGATGTCCAAACTGAACATTTATATTTATTAAGTCGATCAAAAAATTCGTTTTGATCTTTCACCATATCGGTAGATATTAATACAAGTGAAGCGCCATGAGCAAATGTATTAAGAACATCGCAAAGAGAAACATCAAAGGTGAATGGAGCCTGATTCATGAATACATCATCAGATGAAAAACTAAAATCTTTTTTTACCCAATCTATAAATGCTAGTATTGAATTGCGAGTTATCTGAACACCCTTTGGTTCGCCGGTGGAACCTGAAGTGAACATAATGTATTGAAGAGGATCGGAAGGATCATGATCAGTTTTAGTTTTATGATCCGGGCTATGGTGAATGGTTTGTTTAAGATCTGCATCAATAGTAATTGCGATCTCAACATCTAAAGGTTGGTTTGAACAATTAATGAGCACTTGTGCTCCGGTGATCTCGATTATTTTTTTTATTCGCTCTACCGGATAGATCCGATCAATTGGTATGTAGGTTGTTTTAGAGTGAATGCAAGCTAAGATCACAAGGGGGTAGAAACATTCTTTATGTCCATAAATAATTATCGGGTTGCCTTGTGGAATATGGAGTTCCTTAAATAATTCAGCTAACTTCTCAGTTTTAATTTTTAAGGTTTGCCAATCAATTTCAGTATCGCTGCCTGCGATCGCAAGTTTAGTTGGATCGATCTCCGTCTCTATGAATTTACATGCTTTAAGATCGTATTTCATTTCTAAAAATTTTGTTTAGAAGTAATAATGTTTTTTTAAAATGGACAACGTCCGCTAAATATATACAAAGCAAATGCAGCTAAATTGAACATGATAATAATGCTAATTGTTTTTACCGTTAGGGAATTCAAATTGCCAAATAGAACATCTTTTCCTTTCTTCTTGCATAGTATAACATAAGTATTATGAACGGCCGAGAAGATCCCGAACAGAACACCGCTTAAAATATAGTTCGATTTAAAACCATTCCAACAACCCATTAGCAAGAAGGTTAATATCAACGCAATGTTTTGTCGCATTATTGGATATTGTTTCAAACCCTTTTTTCTTGTTAAGAACATATAAAGTGGTGTAAAAAAATATTCTTTAAGCCATTCACCTAAACTAATATGAAATCTTCTCCAGAAATCTTGTGGATTAACCGCTAAAAAAGGATTTGTAAAGTTAACAGGCACATTCATCCCCATCATCTTTCCGATACCAAGTGCCATGAATGAATAGCCTGCAAAATCGAAGAACAAATAGAAATAGTAAGCATACATGTTATTTGCCATGTGCAATAGTTCTTTACTTGTTTCCGGAAATAAATTTAACCAATAGCGATCTATCACTTCGGCAACAATGTATTTAAAAATAATTCCTTTTAGAAGCGAATTCCAACCTGCTATAAAATTATCAGTGGTGATCGAACTAAAACCAATATCTTGAGAATTTTTGAATCGCGAATATTTTTCAATAGGTCCAATTAACAGCGTTGGTGTAAATGCTAAAAAATTAAAGTAAGTAATTGGGTCGGCCATTTTTTCATTTGGCGCTTTATCCATGTAATAGCCTATTATTCTAAAGCTGGCATACGATAACCCTGAAAATGAAATAAGATCATTCAGCTTGAACGGAAATGAATAAAGTAAGATGTCAAATTTCACAAGAAGCATTGGCGTTAACAAGATCAAAATGCCCCATAACCTATTTTCGAATTTAAATACGTTGGCAACCATAAATGTAAATAAATAGGAAAGTAAAATAAGAAGTAAGAAATGATAGGGTTGCGGATAAACAAAAACTAAGAACGTGAGATTTAACACTGCTAAAATATATCTGTAATAGACGTCTTTTAAAACATATTTAGCTCCCACCAGAATGGCAATGAAAAAAGCCATGATGATCAAAAATTCGAAGGAGCTGAACGGAAGCATAATTAAAATTGCTGATAAATAAATTGAGTTGAGGACCTTTCCTTATTATTCGGATTCTTATTCAATGGAGAGTATAAATAATATAAAAGCATAGCCACAGCAGAATAAAGAATTAAGTTTTTTAAAAATAGAACCGCGCCTGAACTTTTCATTTTGTTAGTTTATAGGTTTCAACAATAAATTTATCTACTTTATAAAATCCATATTTACTTAAATGTCCGATATCAAATAATATTCCTTTTTCAAATGTGGTTGAATCCGAATTCCAGAGGTTCAAATAAGGAAAGTTATTTTTTTTCAATTCTGTTTCTACGATCGCTACGATGGGAGACAGGTCGCTCGCGTTCTTAAAATAATACGGATTTAAGGGAGATATAAAAAAAGAAGCATTCACTTTCTTTTCTTTAAGAAGCTTAAGAAGTTCTAAAAAATCCTCCATTTCAGTATTGTATTTGATCTGAACAGGAGATACAAAGCTTCTTTTTCCATTGATGTTGTTAGTATAATAGGTGTTATCAATGCTCCAATTGTTATTAGTTGATCTATTTAATTGATCTTGTTTGCTTACTGTAAACAAACTATCCCAATTAATGACAACAGATTCCTCCCTAATGCTCTTTCTTTCAAAAGAATTAGTTGTAGTAATAGAATTTGTTTTCAAAAGATCCGATCTTAATGAATAAAGCAAATCATCTATGGCGATAATAGGTGCGTATAAAAATTGATGCAAGAAACTCTTTGACGACCGGCTTTTAAAATGCAAAAGTTTAATGCTTAGGTCGGGACTCACAATTTCACCATAAAATGAGGAGATCCTATTTGCTTCATAAGCTTTAAACGTATCAATTGAATCGTTCATTAATATTGAATTCAAGAAACGCGACGAATTAAATTCAAGAAATTGTGAAGACGTTGTTCCGTTAGCGCTTACTTCATGAAACCATCCCGGAGAGATACCGATAAGTATCGGAGCGTTCTTTAAACGGGGTTCGTTAGCAAGTAGCTGAGAGAAAATTGAAAAACTTTGATTTCCCGCATGCCCAACACCTACCACCTTTGTATTAAAATGGTCTGTGATAAAATTATAAGGTGTTGCTTCTGTATTTACCCCTAACTCGGAAGATCCAAGCATGAAAATGGTCTCATGATCAGCGCGGGATGATAGAAATTCATTTTCGTAAAGTACATTATCATTAAAATTTGGGATGTTTCTAAATGAAGGGTCAATAGGACTAGGAGATTCTGCAGTAAAAAGACTTGAATTTATAGTTGACTTGAATGCCAGTAAAAATGTAAGTGTGAGCGCACAAATTAATGGGAGAAAATAAATTAGAAGTATTCTTTTCATTTGTGAGTTTAAAACTTTTTTAATGTTTCAACTATTAGATCTATACTGTCAAAATGTTCTTCTCTTATGAGATATTGTGGTATGGTCTTTCCAATTTTTCCTTCGATCGCAACTATCAGGTCAACCACCAGTATAGAACTCAATACGCCCGACTTGATAAGAGAATCTCCGAATTGTACCTTTACAAATGCCAGTTCCATGATCTCATTTTGAATGAATATTTTGAGGTCATCCATGTTGATCTATCTTACTTTTTTAAGGAATTAAATTTAATGACTCAAATGTAATTAAATAAATTAAAGTAGGGTCAAGGGTAACAAAGAGCTTATGAATTATTGTTGTTGAGAATTTAATGTTGCAATTGCTTTATGCGGTGGATTGCTCGCTTCGCTCGCGATCCCTTTAGGAATTGCTGCTTAACAATTTTCAAAGCCTTTCAGGCTTTGTTTTATTTTTCCTAATTCGGCTTATGAAAGAAGAAAGATCTTTCAACGCCTCATTAGGAAAAATAAAAACCCCCGCTGAAAAGGCGGGGGTTAAAATTGTTAGGGTAAATGATGGGATTCGAACCCACGACCCTCGGTACCACAAACCGATGCTCTAACCAACTGAGCTACATCTACCATATTGTCGCGACTTGATTTCAACGTCGCGACATTTTAAGAGCCCCAAAATTAGTGATTTTTTTGGATTACGGAACAATTTTTAGACCTTATTTCTCGGTGGCATGCCGTAGATATTCCAAAAAGGGATACATGGCTTTAAAGGCCCCCAGCAGCTTTGCGGGGTTCTCGAGGTCTTTGTCCTTAATTTTTGTGCTTACAATAAAATGCTTGTGTTTTAAATACTCTAAATATTTATTCTCCTTATCAAATCCCTTGGGAACTGTTTTTAGAACATCCCAATCATCCAAACCTTTATAATAATTACTAAAAGGTTTACTTTTCAATAACTTCACAAACTTCGCACCATTATAATCAATTTCTTGTCGTACGGCCTTAAGCATATCCGGTTCGGGACCATACAAACCGCCCGCTAAAAAACAATTGTTGGGTTCAATGTGAATATAATATCCGGGAATAACAGTTTTTCTTCCACCCGGACTAATACTTGCACCCATATTAGTTTTGTAAGGGGTTTTATCTTTACTAAAGCGAACATCTTTGTAGATCCTGAAAATATAATCTTTCCCTCTTAGATCTTTACTGATGCGTTTATCAAATTTTACTAAGCCTGCAATGAGTTTATCTAATAATACTTCTGTTTCTGCTTTTGAAGCAAGATATTTTTCTTTGTTGGCCTCAAACCAATCTCTGTTGTTGTTCTTTTTTAGAGCAGTTAAGAATTTTAATGTCGACTGCATATTACTTCTCTATTTTCTCAGTTAATTTTTTAAAGAATTTAAAACGCGTAAGGAATTCTTTGGCAACAATTCTAAAAATAGTATACACAGGCAAAGCAACTATCATTCCTGTAATTCCCCCAATGGTTGCGCCCATGAGTGTTACAATAAATATCTCCAAAGGATGAGCTTTTACTGAATTTGAAAAAATAAATGGCTGAAAAATAAAACCGTCCACCAAATTGATGCTTAATAATCCAAAGAAAATTTTTGTTATCGTACCCATGATCATAGCATAATCGCCATGGGCAATACAACTACTTACGCCTAAAAAAATGGCAACGATCATAGTGATCACAGATCCAATATAGGGCACAACATTTAAAATAGCGGCAGTAAATCCAATAATGAGTGCATTGTCAATATTCATGATCCACATTAGCGATCCTGCCAATATTCCTACGATCAGCATATCAATAAATAGTCCTGTAAAATATTTACTCAGCATTCGTTTCGATGTATGTAAAATATCTTGAATAGAATGTTCGTAAGTACTTGGTGTAATTGTGAGGATACTTTCTTTTAATAGTTTCTCATCCTTTAAAAAGAAGAATGTTATAAAAAGCACACATAAGGTTCCTCCTAAAATAGTTCCCGTATAACTAAATATATGATCTACTATCCAGCTAACATTCGACATATTAAGAAAAGAATCTAATTGCGCCGAAAGTGCTAATTTAAGATCAGCGGCATTTCCAAAACTTTTAAGTGTGTTTTCTAAACCGGGAAATTGCGCGAGGATATTTTGTAGTACATCGTAAAAATTTAAATTGGATAACAGATCCGCTTGTACAATTAGGGGAGGAACTATCATTTTAAATAAAAGTATCACCAACATAGCAATTCCAAATAAGGTAAGTGCAGCCGAAAGCGCATCAGGTATTCGTTTGCCGCCTATCTTGATGCTTTCCATTTTATTGGTAATAGGAGCTCCAATGAGGAAAAGAATTGCTGAAATAACGATGTAAATAACTATTTTAAAGAAAATGAAGGCCAATAACAACAAGAGCACAACTCCTGCAATTTTCCATAAATAACTTCGGGTCTTCATTGCATTAAAGGTATGCATTTTTACGAATTTATACGGTATTTTAGCCACGAATTACACGAATTTGCACCAATATGTGTTTACAAAAATTACACTGATCTATGTATAAACTGTGTTTGATCAATACGCACAGATTAGTGAAATCTAATTACATATAGATTAGTGAAATTCGTGTAATTCGTGGCAAGAAACCTAGCTTCGGCGAAGCCGAGGCTGTAAGGTAATTCATTAATTAATTGTATTTTTACTTGGTGAACAATAAACGTTTTACATACCTTTTTTTAGTTATTGGAATGCTTTTTTTAAGCGCCATTATCTCCTGTAGGTCTGTAAGGTCCTACAACTCAAAGCCTTTAAAGAATCAGGCATTTGCCAGCGAAAAAGACAAGGTGGACATTGATGTTAGAGTGTATCACGTGAACGATAGCCTCACAAGGATATATTATAAAATAAGTACCGAAAATCTATTATTCAAAAGGATAGATACTACTTCAAATTTCTACGCGAATTTACTAGTTGGTTGCAAGATATTACCCGAGATCAATAGTCGAACTATTATCGATAGCGCTTCGGTTGGTCTGTCGTTTAAATTTCCGGAGCAGGGGAAAGACAAATTTGTGGAAGGCGTATTTAGTTTAAAAGTAAAACCTGCAAACTTTGCTTACGTTGATCTTTGGGTGATAGATAATTATAAGAATCTTAAACATTCGAATCCTGTCGCTATCAATAAGAAAAGCAAAAATGTTGGACAATATTATATGATCTACACTAATAATAAGATCAATTATACCAATAATTTTTTTGCAGGAGATATTGCGCGGATAGAATCAAATGTAAATCAAGGACAAATAATTTATGTGGACTGTTTCTTTAAGGAATTTGGTCCGGCTTTGCCGCCATTCTCAACTGCAAAACCAGATGAATTTAAATACAAACCCGATAGTACGTTCTCGATCCGACTTGAAAAAAGCGTTGAACTTACCATGCCAACAAGAGGATTTTATCATTTAAGATCATCAAGCACCGAGCAATCGGGTTTATCGTTGTTCACCTTCGAAAAAGCGTATCCCGGCGTAAAGGATATTGGCGAAATGATAAATTGCACACGATACATCATGAATAAAGTAGAATTTGATAATTGCAAGAATTCATCCGATCAAAAATTATGTATCGATAATTTTTGGTTAGCCATTGGCGGAAGTAACGAACGCGCCAAAGAACTTTTGCGTAAATATTATAATCGCGTGATGGAAGCTAATAAAGCATATACAAGCTATACACAAGGATGGAAAACAGATAGAGGAATGATCTTTGTGAATTTTGGTGACCCTGTGAATTTATACCGAAGTAAAAATGAGGAGATCTGGATATACGGACCGGAGACCGATGTGAATTCGTTGAAATTCATTTTCAAAAAAACAGAAAATCCCTTTAGTGATAACGATTATATTTTGCAACGTTCTTATATTTACCAAGCTCCTTGGTTCGATATGGTTGATTATTGGCGTCAGGGAAGGGTTATATTGGATAAGTAATTTTAGTATAATTTATCATAAAATGTACCAATTATAAGGCACGATAATTGCATAATTCTATTATAAAAGATATATTTACATCAATTAAAATCATGTACATGAAAAAACTAATTTCATTGATATTTATTACCGCTGCAACTGTTGCCATTGCGCAACCGGGTGGTAAAAAAGGAGAACCTCACATGGCCCCTAATTTAGAGCCGGGTTATTATGTTACGGCAAAAGGTGATACTGTAAAAGGAGAGATCCAAACCAACCCAGAGAACATTGGCGATCTTTACAAGCAGATCAATTTTAAAGTACCCGGAACAGCAAAGGTTGTAGTGATCACAACCAAAAAAGCAAAAGCCTATGGTTATGGAAACAATCACTTTATGTTATATACAGTGGATGCTCAAAATGAGGTATATATGCGTTACATGGCTAAAGGCCGCTTGAACTTTATGGAGGTAAAATATGCCACAACATTTGCAGGTACACCTACAGTTGCTGCAAAATATTATATCCAAGATAGTAAAGCGGATGAAGAAAATAAAGAGTTAAGAGATATGAAAGAGTTGAACGAGAAATTCTACAAAAAAGAATTAAAACCCTACATGAAAGATCAAGCAATGATATGGAGCGACATGGATAAATTCGTATTTAAGCCTGAAGCGATAGCAAATTCAATTCGTGAATATAATCGCATGTACGAATAACAAGCGATAAAAAAATTGATAAAAAAGAGGCTTTTTCGGCCTCTTTTTTTGTTTTAATTACCTCCAAATCTATCTTATTCACAAAGGGCTGTATTTATTAACATAGTGTCAATAATCGGGCACTCTTGTTAAAAACTCTACCCAAGCTCCAAGCCATATTCGGTTAACTTTACAAACATGGAGTTTTAAACGAATTCCGCTTTTTATTTATGAATATTACGTACTACGGTCACTCTTGTTTTGGTGTTGAAGTAAAAGGGAAGAATTTGGTGTTCGATCCATTTATCAGTCCTAACGAACTCGCCAAAAAAATTGAGGTGAACAAAGTGGCCGCAGATTATATTTTGATAAGTCACGGTCACGAAGATCACATTGCCGACGCCGTAGTGCTTGCAAAACGAACAAAGGCTAAAGTAATTTGTAATTGGGAGATCTATAATTGGTTAAGCAAACAAGGAGTTG
This sequence comes from Sphingobacteriaceae bacterium, assembly GCA_023251775.1. Classification (GTDB taxonomy): domain Bacteria; phylum Bacteroidota; class Bacteroidia; order B-17B0; family Aurantibacillaceae; genus Aurantibacillus. Next base: position 16,701 of record JAHEYC010000014.1, read on the forward strand.
AGAATATAATTCCAATGAATTATGGCGGAAAAGTGAAGTTGGACTTTGGGAATGTGAAATGTGTGGTAGCACAACATAGCAGTAGTTTGCCCGATGGAACTTACGGCGGAAATCCAATGGGGTTTGTGATCGAAAGCACTGAAGGGAATTTTTATTATGCAGGAGATACAGCACTCACTTATGAAATGAAACTTATTGGCGATTACAGGCAAATAGATTTCGCCTTTTTACCGATAGGCGATAATTTCACAATGGGAGCAGATAATGCCATCATAGCTTGCGATTTTATTCGTTGTAGCGATATCATCGGAATGCATTATGACACATATCCGATCATAAAAATAGATAAGAATGAAGCGATCTCGAAATTCGAAAGGGCGGGAAAAAAGTTAACCCTGATGGAAATTGGATCACAATTAAAAAAATAAAAAAACGAAACACAATAACATGGGAAAAATAATAGCCATAGCAAACCAAAAAGGAGGCGTAGGAAAAACAACTTCTGCCATTAATTTAGCTGCCAGCCTTGCGGTATTGGAATATAAAACATTATTGATCGATGCCGATCCTCAATCAAATGCTACGTCGGGCGTTGGGATAGATTCTGCCAATGTAAAAGCAGGTTTATACGAATGCATCATCGATAGCATGCATCCAAAAGATGTGATCTTAAAAACAGACACACCAAATTTATGGTTGTTGCCAACCAACGCCGATCTTGTTGGTGTTGAACTGGAATTAGTGAATCTCACCAACCGTGAGTTCATGATGAAAAAAGCTTTGGATAAGATAAAAGATAAATACGATTTTATTATTGTGGATTGTTGTCCTTCGCTTGGATTGACCGTTATCAATTCATTATCGGCGGCTGATAGCGTAATTATTCCTGTGCAATGCGAATATTTTGCTTTGGAAGGAATGGGAAAACTTTTGCAGACCATTAAAATTGTTCAAACACATTTAAATACAAATTTAGATATTGAAGGTGTATTGTTGACCATGTATGATGGACGTTTACGCTTAGCAAATCAAGTGGTGGAAGAAGTAAAGACACACTTTCAAGATATGGTGTTTGATACCTTGATCCATCGTAATACAAAATTAGCAGAAGCCCCAAGTTTTGGAAAAACAATAATCATGCACGATGTAGCAGGTAAAGGCGCAAACAGCTATTTGAATTTAGCGCGTGAATTACTACAGCGTAATGGCATGACCAAGATCACCGATAAAAGCAGAACAATTGCTGTTGGCGAACAGGAAGAGTTGAGCGAAGACATTTAGTATACAAAACCACAAACTAGGAACTAGAAACCAGAAACCAGCAACATGACAATGAGCAAGAAACCGGCATTAGGAAGAGGATTAAGCGCTTTATTAGAGAACGCAAAAACAGATATTACAACTAAAAGAGTAGGAGAGGGAAGTCCAACCGTGAATTCGGTTTCTACAATTAGAATTTCCGATATTGAAACAAATCCTTTTCAACCACGAAGTAATTTTGAAGAAACTGCTTTACAAGAGCTTTCGGATAGTATCAAACAACACGGCATTATTCAGCCAATAACCGTTCGTAAACTAGGTTATGATCGTTACCAACTTATTTCGGGCGAACGTCGTTTTCGTGCCTCGCAAATGGCAGGCTTGCGCGAAGTTCCTGCATACATTCGCGTTGCCGATGATCAGGCGATGTTAGAAATGGCTTTGGTTGAGAATATTCAACGCGAGGATCTTGATCCTATCGAAGTATCTTTATCCTACAAACGTTTAATTGACGAATGTAATTTAACGCAAGAGCAATTGAGCGAAAAAGTTGGGAAGCAACGAAGCACCGTAACAAATTTTTTGCGTCTTTTAAAATTACCTGCACCAATTCAAAAAGCATTACGCGATGCCGAAATTACCATGGGTCATGCCAAAGCTTTGATCAATATTGATAATGAAGATCGTCAGTTAGCTATTTTTGCATTAGCACTAGAGCAAGAACTTTCTGTTCGTCAGATCGAAGAATTAGCGCGTGGCGAAAAAATAAAACTAACGCCTAAAATTACCCGTCACGAAAAACCATTAAGCATCGAAGATAAAGCGGTTGCCAAAAAACTAGGCGCTATATTTGATAAGAACTACAGCTTTAAACGTAGCGCTAATGGCAAAGGAAAACTTACTATTTCCTTTAATAATGATACGGAGCTAGGCCATGTATTATCTTATTTTGGCATAGAATAAGCTGCTTTTGCTCATTTCTTAAAATTCATTATATTTGAAATATGATGAAGACTTTAGGGTATCCATTTTTGATCATTTTATGTTTGTGTTTTCAATTCTGTAAAAAATCAGAGCCCGGAAAGCCATTACCCATCCTTACCAAAGAAACAGTTTTACCTCCGGGTTATAACGTTAACTTGTATCATTATAAAAAAACCATAGTTCAATATTTGAACGTCCTTAATGACATTATAGTAGATAGTACAGACAGATCAAAGGCTTTTTTGATCGGACAATTCAGCTCCGGATCAACATTTAGTTTAGCTTCGGCAATGGGGATTGTAAAATTCTCCTCTTCATCAAATACGTTCTCGCAATATCCTTCCCCTTTCTTTTATGCAACTATTACCAGTTTATATCAAGCATCCAATGGCTTGCATTATATTGGCGGATCATTTAGTGACGGGACTTATAGTGGTTGCTTAGGGTATAAATTGCCTAGCTCAACCTCAATTACCATTATAGGTGGAGTTAATGACTTAGTTAATTGCATAACTGAATTTGGGAACGATATTTATTTTACCGGTAACTTTACTTATTATAATGCGGCACCTTGCTCACCATTATTATTCTTTAACAAAACAACAAATGCTCCTGTAAATTCTTTTGGACCGCAACAATATGGAACGGGAGCTACCCGAATTGTAAGTTATAATTCCAAACCCATCATTGCAGGGCCGGGATTATCGGCATACGGAAGGATATACACTACAGATGGCGCAACTTGGGATGTGGCTTGTGGCGGTGGATTTAATGGTATTTGCTATGACCTATTGAGTTATAATGGAAAAGTATATGCAGGCGGTTATATGACCAACAGTTCTATTAATACATCTCCAATGCATTATGTGAATGAATATAATGGTTCCTTTTGGGTTCCGGTTGGAGTAAATAATTTACCAGGTGCATGTAATGATATTGAGATATACAATGGCACCTTGTACGCTTGTGGAAATCAATACATTTATAGTCTCGACAAGAATGATAACAAATGGAAAAGTGTTGTTGATGCAGGTACACTTAGCTTAGGCAATGTAGCCATGATGAAATTCCTCAATGGCAAACTTTATGTTTATATGGGTTATGAGTTTTGTGAGCTTACAAAACAGTAAGGTTTATAACAAACCACCGATCTTCAAATAAAATGTAAAGATATCGTGCCCTCTTACTCTTCTGAAAAGAACATCATGGGCGTTATTTACTTCATCGTATCTATAATCCGGTTTTAAAAGTAAATTACAAGCAATACCCCTGCTAATGATCAATCGTTTGTGATAGATACGATTCATTCCAAAACTAAAACCAATACTTGTTGATGGTAAACCGTAGTAAACTTTTTTTGTATCAAATGTGTAAACGGTGCTGGGTTGAGTAGTGCTTGTTGGTTCTGTTTTGTAAGAGTCTTGCGTGAATTTGGTGAACATCTCGCAATGACCAACACTTATTTTGAAATATTTTCCAAATGGTGCCAAGGATCTTTTGCCATAAAATACCATACTTCCAACAAAGTAATGACCAAACACATTAACCTGTGCATTGGATACATAAAATGTTTGTTGGATATTGGTTTTTTCATCCACAACAACTTGTGAGAATTTGATATAATCTTTTGTCGCCACAAGGTTATAATCAAATGCTAAGGCAAATTTACGTCCCAATACTCTTTCAAAAGAAAGTCCGTGCGTGAAGTTGAATGGCACAAACATACTTTCGTCGGCATTTGGATAATTGCTATTGTCTTTTACTTTATTTAAAAATGTGGGACGATCAAGTGCAGGTGAGATATTTACCTGATAGGAAATAATTCCTTTCTTCCCTTGATAACCCGGAACGATCTGTGCTTTTGTTTGAACGCAGGTAAAAAATAATATGACGATAGCCAAATAGCGCATGACGTGTTTATTTTTTATACTTAGGTTGTTTTTTAATTTTGATCATGGTATCATAAACAAAGGCATTCAAAAAATCGTGTGTATCACTCAAACGCATATTAACTGTTTGGTAGAATTGAAGTTTATTGTTCTCAACATTATATAAGGCCGCCACATAATAGGTTATTTCTTCTTTTTTGATAAGATAAGGAATGGTAAATGGAGCAGGGTATAACAACAGTGTTGCGAGTATAGCGGCTCCAACATTTTGTTTCGGCACTTTTACTCCAATTACGCCTGTCCAAAGCATATACTTGGTCTTGTATTTTTCTTTAAGCAACTTGGCTGCATCATTGTTTAGTACTAATGCGTTCGTACTAAAATTATGATTAAGGAATTCTCCCATCCAATCGTTCAATAAGGCAAAGTCGTTGTACTTATCCATATCTTCCTTTTTCAGAGATCTGGAATCAACATAATCAAATTCTAATCCTGCTAACTGAGCATTTTCTTTTAGTACTTCTGCATATTCAATTAGCTTTTCATCAGCAGCAAAATGGCGAATACTTCCGCCGTTACGTTGATCAAATTTTAAATAGAAAGGATCAAGAACAACTATTTTATCTATCCCTAAGCCTCCTTTATTTACATAAGTTGGATCCGGTCTTAGTTTTTTCGCGTTGGCAATTACTGTTTCGTGAACGGCAACAGCTGCTTTATATTTGCTTACAAAAATCGGATCGTTCAAATGATCGGCAAATACATATTTATCAAAATACTGATCAAGTTTGGAAGTAGCAATGCTGTCTCTGTTCACAAGATCACTGAGCTCTGATTTTTCGGTACTTTTTTCAATGCGTTTTATTTTACTGTCGCTATCGGCCTCATCAAGATCGGCAAGCGATGTCATTTTTTCCTTCTTTTTGATCGTATCGGTCTTTGCCGGATTTTTTCCTAACAGATCATTAAGATATTCTCTGCGCGTTGTTTTGTTAAAGTAAGTGATATCTTTATCATTATTCAAAGCTAAAAGTACAAAAAGTGAATCACACAAACGATTAACATTGGCGTTCTGCTCTTTTAGCTCCTTGCGTAATTTCCAATTATAATTAAGTGCCAGTACCGACATTTGGGCTGCATCCAATTTATTTAATAAATAATAAACCTGTTGCGAACTTCCTTCCTTAGCATCATAATCATAATACACGCTTTTGCTTTCCGAATTATCCAATACATCCAAACTCAATACTTTTCTATAATTCCAATTCTCCGGTGATTTTAATGCAGCCACTTCAAACAGGGCTTTTCCGATGGTGGTTTTTAAAAATTCGTTCTTAGGATATTTTTTTTGGAGAAGATAACAACTATACAAACATGCAGCATAATCACGATCTAGCAATCCTATCCTGCAAATTTCAAAGCGTGATATCTCTCTTATTTTGTAGAATTCATTTTGATCTAATATGAATTTTTCTCTGCCGCTATCACTAAACTCCCCTAATTCTTTTCCAACAGCCTCTTTTCTTTTTTTGATATTAGGATGCGTACTCTTAGAGTCATCATAATCCTCTTCTTTTTTTATGGCTGCTGTTTGTTTTAAAAAATAATCGGCCGGGAATACAAGATTTGAATCTTCTAAAAATGTTTTATCAAAAGGCACCTCGTCAAAAGGTAAGTACGAATATTTAAGCACGTTAAATGCACCGGGAATACCTTTATAACTGTACTTACTTTCTTTAAAGAATTTTACACCTTGCACATCGGCCTCTAATTCCGATTCCTGACTGTATTTATATTCGTCCCAGTCAACATTTGTAGAAAATCTACCTCTTCGCGTATTACTTTTTACATAACTTTCGAGCGAATGTTTTTTTACAAAGTGAGAAGCCTCGTGCGAAAGTATAAATGCTAATTGCGCTTCATTATCAAGTTGCGCCAATAATCCAATATTTACAAGGATGATGCCATTATCAAAACAATAGGCATTTACAACATCACTTTTTACGATAAATATTTGGAGTTGTTTACGAACCTCCGGGGCCGACTTAAACACTTCGTCGGCTACTTTATTTACATAAATTGAAAGAGCATCGTTGAACAGGATCTTACCCGAACGTAATACTCTATCTTGACTAAAATTTGAATTAAGATAAAATTTTTCTTTTGTCGATCGGTTTGAAACGCCCTTTGTTTTGTTCAAAGCATCAAGATCGGCATTTGTTTTTTCGGAGGCTGACTTGGTATAGATCTCGGGAAGTGTTCCTTTAGATATCAGAGGCGTATAATTGTTTTTGAACTCCTCAATTTGCGAATGACATAAAGCGCATATGAACGAAAATAAAAGTACACAAGAGTATTTATACATAATAGAGAAGTTGCTTTAAAAATAGCAATTTATTCTATAAAAGACAATAAAGTTTAATTGAAAGAATTCCACTCAGCTCCTGCTCACAGGCCTTTTAAGCCACTAATTACACGAATTTTCACTGAGCTGTGTGTAAATGCGAAACACATTGCACTAATCTGTGTTTATTAAGCAATAACTCATTTACACAAAGATTAGTGTAATTTTTGTAAACCTAGATTAGTGCAAATTAGTGAATCCCGATAGCTATCGGGACGTGGCAAAAGAACATCGCCTCGGCGTAGCCGAAGTTGCATGGACTAGAATTTAAAGTTCACGCCTATATTCCCATAAGCCAAGCCATACCCAAATTCGCCATAAACGCCAAATTTTTCGGTAAATCTATAACGGCCACCAAAGTAAAAAGAACCTACTGCGCCTCCATATCCTGTGGTTGCGTAAGAGTTTGTTCTGCCCGCAGAATTATCGGTGCTCCATTTGTATTTAGCAAACGAATAGCCAAGCATTCCTCCCGCATAAAGATCAAGATCTTCCACCTGAATGTACTCAGCAAAATGAAAAGCACCTCTAAATCCAAATACGCCATAGGTGATCGAATGTACATCGTTATAGTGTGCAGTAACCCATACGTTATTATTGTCCTTATAGATATAATCGCCCGAAGTTCTGTAACTGGACCTTACATAGGCCAAATACATTCCAAGACTTACATTCTTTGTGATCCCTTTATCAATGGAAATATTTATTGGCGGACTTGTTCTCCAACCGCTGGCATAATAATATCTATTTGCTAAAAGACCTATCCCTAAATTAATGTCTACCTGACCTTTTTCAAATGTGTTCGACATTGCTTCGTGTTTCTCAACAGTAGTTGTGGTTTTCTTTTCTTTTTTATTTTGAGCACATAAGCCTGTTGAGATCAGCAGGCATAAAAGTAAAGATCGTGTTATCATGTTTAAAAATTAATTTACGTAATAAAAAACTATGCTAAGGCCTCATTGATATCAGGAAGTTTTCCAAATCTGTGAAGTGTTCTAATATGTGAGCTTACGGCTTGCATAAATGTTTCATTTTCAAGATAAGGAACTCCAAATTCTTCTGCAGTAACTTTTACGATCTTGGCAACTTCCGGATAATGTACATGGCAAATAGTAGGGAACAAGTGATGCTCTACCTGAAAATTCAAACCGCCAACGTACCAAGAAATGAATTTGCTTTTTCTTGCAAAATTCACAGTGGTATTCATTTGATGCACGGCCCAATTATTTTCGATCGTATCTTCATTGTTTGGTAAAGGATGAGTTGTTCCTTCAACCGTATGCGCTAACTGAAAAATGAGAGTTAAAACTTGTCCGCCAATAAAGTGCATCAATAAAAATCCAACAACCACTTGCCATAAAGGTAAATGAAAGAAGAATGTAGGAACAAAAATAATAGCAAAAAAATAGACCACTTTACTTAGTACTATTTTAAAAAGAGCAACGCGATTTTGAGCAGGCGTACTTTTGTTTACACCTTCTTTTGTGTATTTACTGAATTGAACAAAATCTTTTAATAATGTCCAATACAATGTGAGGATACCATAAAACAAGAACGCATAAAGAAATTGTAATTTATGATACCACTTTACATTAGTGTGAGGCGAAAAACGCAAAATAAGTTTATCGTCAATATCATCATCCATATGAATGATGTTTGTGTAAGTATGATGCATTAAATTATGTTGTAGTTTCCAATTGAAAACCGAACCTCCCAATAAATTAAGAGAATGACCTAACCAATAATTAGTAGTATGACTCGAGGAATAAGCACCGTGATTTGCGTCGTGCATTACACTCATACCAATTCCGGCTAAACTAAATCCCATAATGGACCATAGTAACATAGAAATGCCAAACGAGGGCTTAATAATAAGTAAGATCACAAAAGGAACAATGTATCCTGCAAGTAGAATAATGGTCTTTAAAACCATTTGTGAATTATAATGTTTGGAAAGGTTTTTTTCTTTGAAATAAGAATCAACACGTTTGCGCAAGGTTGCAAAAAAAATGGACTTGTCCTTATCCGCGTCTATAAAACGCACCGTTGTAGTGGCCATGATGTTTAATTAATGCACCGTAAAGATACCTATATATTACGAGTTTCAAATAATTTTTCATCACATTAACATTGTTGAAATGGTGCTAATACTATGAAAATAAAGGGGTTGAAAGGCTCTTAAGAAAGTGATACTTATCATAAGAAAACCTAATAATACTAAAGCATTAGGAGATGGTTTCGTTCAAAGATGGCATTTTACCAAATCTCTGAAGTGTGCGCACATGTGATCTTAATGCTTTTCCTAGCGTTTTATTTTCGAGATAGGGAATTCCAAATTCACCGGCGGTTGATCGCACAATACCTGCAATGTTCGGGTAATGTACATGACAAATATTTGGGAACAGATGATGTTCCACTTGAAAATTCAATCCGCCAACATACCACGAGATCAATTTATTTTCCTGAGAAAAATTTACTGTGGTATTCATTTGATGAATGGCCCAGTTGTTCTCAATATTTCCGGTATCGTTTGGAATTGGATGAGATGCTTCTTCAACCGTATGTGCCAATTGAAAAATTACGGCCAATAAAATTCCTGAAATGAATTGCATGGTGAGATATCCGATAATGTACGCGAGAACAGGCATTTTTAAAATGATCAAGGGCAGAATAAAAAATACCAGAACATAAACCATCTTACATAAAATGATCTTTCCAAGCATAAGTTTATTGTTCGCTTTTGATTCTTTATTAACACCGCTTTTGGTGTATTTATGGAACTGAACAAAATCTTTCATAAAACTCCAATATAATGTTAGGATTCCATAGAACATGAACGCATAAACGAATTGAAATTTTTGAACCCACAATACTTTAGTGTGCGGTGAAAAACGCATGATGGCTTTATCTTCAATATCATCATCCATATGCACAATGTTTGTGTAGGTATGATGCATGATATTATGTTGCAATTTCCAAGTGAAAGCAACGCCTCCAACTAAATTAATAGTAAATCCTAACCAACGATTTACTTTTGCTTTTGAAGAATACGCACCGTGATTTGCATCGTGCATGATGCTCATTCCAATTCCTGATTTTGCTAATCCCATTGTGATCCAAATGATGATGGCTATAGCAAAAGATGGTTGAAAGATCAATAAGGCGGCAAAGGGTAAAATATATAACGACAGAAGTATAATGGTCTTAACAACCATTGTTGCGTTATGATGTTTTGAAAGTTTATTGTCTTTGAAGTAAAGATCGATGCGTTGTCGTAGTGTAGAAAAGAAAAGAATGTCCTTCTTGTCCTCACTTATGAATTGCATGGGCTGAATTATCATTAATGGCTTATCCGAGGTAAGTTTTTAATAATTTACTTTTCGATTCCATTCTAAGCCTGCGAATTCCTTTTTCTTTTATTTGTCGTACGCGCTCGCGTGTAAGATCATATTTTTCGGCAATTTCTTCCAACGTATGAGGATATTGCTGACCGATCCCAAAAAATAATAAGATCACATCTTTTTCCTTATCGCTAAGTGTATCGAGCGCTCTTTTAATTTCGGTTTGTAGTGATGATTCCATTAACAAAGCATCGGGTTTTACTTCATTCTTATCGTAAATAAGTTCCATTAAGGTGCTTTCTTCATTTCCGGGAAGAGAAGCATCAGATGATACGTGCAATGCCGAAGCGGCCAATGTTACGCGAATTTCTTCTTGCGACATGTCTAACACTTCCGAAAGTTCGAAAATACTCGCCGTACGCTGATATTTTTGTTCTAATACGCCTTGTGCGCGTTTAATTCTATTTAATGCACCAATTTTATTCAATGGCAAACGGATCATTCGCGATTGTTCCGAAACTGCTTGCATAATAGATTGACGGATCCACCACACAGCATAAGAAATGAATTTAAATCCTCTGGTCTCATCAAATCGCTTAGCGGCTTTGATCAAACCAACATTTCCTTCATTAATAAGATCGGGTAAACTAATGCCTTGGTTTTGATATTGCTTTGCAACCGAAACAACAAATCGTAAGTTGGCCTTGGTTAATTTTTCCAATGCCGGTTCATCACCTTCGCGTATAAGTCTTGCTAAACGAACCTCTTCTTCGGCCGTTATAAGCTCAAGTCTCGAAATGTCGGCAAGATATTTATCTAAAGATGCCGCATCACGGTTGGTGATCGATTTGGTTATTTTAAGTTGTCTCATTTTTTAAAATTAAAAAGAGCAGGCCATTGTGACCTGCTCTTCTGTGTAAGTATTAACTTGCTAGGCTTACATTAACGGCATTTAAGCCTTTTTTGCCATTTTCAATTTCAAATACTACCTGGTCATTTTCACGAATTTCTTCTTTTAACCCGGTTACGTGTACAAAAATTTCTTGTCCACCTTCTTCTTTAATAAATCCAAAGCCTTTTGCTTCGTTAAAGAATTTTACTGTTCCTTTTTTCATTGTTTTGTTTTGTTGTGTTCACTTTATGCGAACGGTTATTTATTTGTTTGTTTGTTTGTATCGATCAGGCGAACGGATGCGAAGTAACTACTTCTATGTTCGATCTGATCAATTTGTTTATGTCTTTTAGATAATTTCTTTCTTCTTGCGAGCAAAACGATAATGCAATTCCTGAAGTTCCGGCTCTACCTGTTCTTCCAATGCGGTGAACATAGGTTTCGGCTTGTTCGGGAATTTCGTAATTGATAACGTGCGATAATTTATCTACATCAATTCCTCTTGAAGCAATATCTGTAGCAACTAATACGCGAATGGTTCTGTTCTTAAAACCTTTCAACGCTCTTTCGCGCGCATTTTGTGATTTATTACCATGAATAGCTTCTGCTTTAATGCCATTACTATTCAATTCCTTTGCTACTTTGTCGGCACCGCGTTTTGTGCGCGTGAAAACTAAAGCGTGTTCGATCTTGCTATTCTTTAGAACGTGTTTTAATAACGATCGTTTATCTTCTCTGTTAACGTAGTAAACACTTTGTTCAACCAAAGTTGCTGTTGAAGAAACTCTATCAACCGAAACGCTTACCGGATTTTTCAAAAGGGTATTAGCTAATTTTAAAATATCGGGCGCTACTGTTGCCGAAAAGAACATGGTTTGTTTTTTTGGAGGAAGTTTAGCGATCACTTTTTTAATGTCGTTTATAAAACCCATATCCAACATACGATCTGCTTCATCTAACACAAAGAATTCAATGTTATTGAGATGAATAAAACCTTGTTGCATGAGGTCCAATAATCTTCCGGGAGTTGCAATAAGAATGTCAACTCCTTTTTTTAGATCTTTCACTTGTAAATGTTGAGATACGCCGCCAAACACGGTTGTGTGCGACAACTCAAGATTTTTGCTGTATGATGTAAAGCTTTCGCTAATTTGAAGTGCAAGTTCGCGTGTTGGCGCAAGAACTAACGCTTTAATAACGCGTTTTTGATCGGCAACTTTTTTGTTTTGTAATAATTGTAAGATAGGGAGTGCAAACGCGGCAGTTTTACCTGTACCTGTTTGAGCGCAACCAAAAATATCTTTTCCTTCTAAAATTGGAGGAATTGCTCTTTCTTGGATGGGTGTGGGCGTATTATATCCGATCTTATCCAAAGCCACTATAAGCGGCTTGATAAGCTTTAATTCTGAAAATGTCATTTTATTATTAATATACTTTAGTTCGGGCCTATGCATTAGTGCATAAATACCTTTCCTTGAAAAGAAAAGTGTAAAATACCGAATTGTAAGAGGAGGCTACAAATGATTGGAGATACAATCTTCTAATGAAGAATACAAATATACGACAATATATTGATATATAAGCTTTTATTTTGACCAAATGGCCTAAAACGCCCTATTATCGAGGGTTTTGAGGAGTATGAATGAGGGATTTATTGTTTCTTAACAGTGATGATATCCTATAATAATCAAACAAGATGTGCGTTTTGATGAATGTTCTCAAATTCGTTAGTTTAGTAAGAGTTAACCGGTATGCTTTTTAGTTCATCCATATTTTTGTTTTATTTCTTGCCTTTACTGCTTTTGGTTTATTTCTGCATTCCAGGAATAAAACTCAAGAATTATACTCTTCTTCTTTTCAGTTTAATATTTTTTATTTGGGGAGGCGCTTTTTTCACGCTTATTCTTTTGCTCTCAATTATCTTCAATTTTTTTACGGGAAAACTTATCGAACGATCGTACTCTAAGATTTCACTCGGCATTGCAGTTGGGGGAAATTTATTGGTTCTGGTGATCTTTAAGTATGCAAACTTTCTCATAGATAATTTGAATGTATTATTTTCTTCTGTTCATTTTGATACAATCGTTCCCCCTGGTATAATTCTTCCCATTGGGATCTCGTTCTATACATTCCATTCAATAAGTTATAATATAGATGTTTTTAAAAAGAGATCAAAAGCACAAGGGAATATTCTTGATATGGCTCTTTACATTATTTTGTTTTCGCAATTAGTGGCAGGACCAATAATTCGCTACAACGTTTTTGCACCTCAATTATTTGGAAGAACTCATACGTTTGAAAAGTTCATTTCGGGAATTGAGCGCTTTATTATTGGTTTAGGAAAAAAAGTTTTGATCGCTAATACAATTGGACGTTTGGCAGATGATGCATTTTCGCAAGATGCACATCACATGGATCTTTTATTTTCTTGGACAGGCGCTTTATGTTACACTTTTCAGATCTATTTTGACTTTAGCGGTTATTCGGATATGGCCATTGGATTAAGCAGAATGTTTGGATTTGAATTCCCCGAGAATTTTAATTTGCCTTATATCGCAACAAGTATTAAGGATTTTTGGAAAAGATGGCACATAAGTTTATCGAGTTTCTTTAAAGATTATCTTTATATACCCTTAGGCGGAAATCAAAAAGGAAATAAGAGAACGTATTTAAATCTATTGATCGTTTTTTTCCTCACAGGTTTATGGCATGGCGCCAATTATACATTTATTGTTTGGGGAATGATACATGGTTGTTTTTTGTTATTGGAAAGAACCTCCTTTGGAAGTTTTCTTAAAAAACTCCCTTCTGTATTAAAAGGGGTATACACTTTTTTTGTTGTGATGATGGCCTGGATCCCTTTTCGATCTTCGAGTATGGATTATTCTTGGCATTATTGGAAAAGTTTAGTTGTTGGGAAGATCAATTTAGATTTAGTCTCCAGTTATTTTACTACAGATCTTATTATCGCCGTTGTAATTGCCATTTTCCTTTCTTTTAATTTCAATGGATTTTTATCAAGGATCAAGATCAATTCAGGTTTGCAAAGCATGGGCGATCTTACAAAGGCAGTATTTTTGTTGACCATTCTTTTTTTTAGCGCAGTTTATTTAATGTCGGGAACTTATAACCCTTTTATTTATTACCAATTTTAATGAGGACAGAGAAATATATATTATGTTTTGGTTTTTTTATCCTGATCAGCTTTCCGGTGATCAATAATTTATTGAACATCGTTAAACCGGCTTCAAATACTGAGAATCGCGCTTTGAAAGTCATGCCAAAGACAGATACATGTTCGGTTGATACATATATAAAGGGATTGGAAGGATTTCTTATTGATCATACAAGTATTCGTAATTATGCCATTCGATTTCACAATAAATTGAATGTGTTTGTTTTTAGGAGCAGTCCGGTTAATGTTGAAGCTTTTATTGGAAAAGATGGTTGGTATTATTTTTCGGGTGAGGAATTAAAAACTTTTGTTGGCACAGAACTTTTTACCGAAAAAGAACTTGGTGAATTTAAGAATGAAATGCTCAGACGAAAGGATATCATTGAAGAAAAACATAATTCGCATCTGTTTGTTGCAATTGTTCCAAATAAAGCAAATATTTATCCCGAATTTATGCCTGATCATATTATAAGATCAGAAACAGGTGGTTATGGTAAACAGATACTAAATTATCTTACAAAGAATGGCATTTCGACAATTGATCTATACGAACCTTTAACAAAAGCTAAGCAAACTCACGCCGTTTATTACAAAACTGATAATCATTGGAACGATTTTGGTGCTTTTATTGCAAGTAATGTCATTTTGAAGGAGTTCAGAAAAGTTGAGCCAAAGGTTCAGGAATTAGATGTTAATTCTTACAAAGTGAAGAGAGTGGAAGAAAAAGCAGGCGATATTGCCAAGATGTTATCGGTTGAGGACGTATTATCTGATGAGAACTATATTCCAATTCCATTATTGGGTGAAAAGAGTCATCAAATGGATCAAAACAAATATAAATGTATTAAAGACTTTGCTTATCCATGGGAGTATGAACATACTCGCTATACGAATAACGATAGTTTGCCAACCATTTTGATCATTCGGGATTCTTTCGGCGCAAAGCCATTTAAATATATCTCCGAACAAAGTAAAAAATGCATCACCATTTTTGATGCGTGGCATTATGGATTAAATGAAGAGATAATTGCTTCAGAAAAGCCTGACATTATTTTATACCTAATTCTAGAGAGCCAGCTTAAGAATTTGATGAAATATCAAAAAGCTGAAAAAGGCCTTATAGTAACTGATTCAGCCTCGCAATGAGATTTTTTTTGTCTTTTGGAAATTTAGTGCGCCAATAAATTCGCATTTCTTTTTTAATGATGGAATTGATGATATCTAATTCTTGACTATGCGTTGCGCTATTACTTTCAAAAAGTGCTTGCAGTTGTTTTAAAATAGCAAATGTTTGATCGGCATCGGCACCACTTTCAATTTGAGCAATGCGTTTTGCTAATTCGGCTAAGATCTTTGTGCTTTTTTGTTCTCTGTTTGATTCCATTGAGATGGTGAAGGTAGGTTAATTTATTGAACAGCCTTTTTTACATCAATTAATTTAGCGCAATTAAAATGTCCCTTTGGGCAGGCTTTGTGTCCATGCATTCCGCAAGGCCTGCAATCCATTTTACCGGCATCAATAACTTTACTGTTATCAGATAAAGGATAAAAACCAAATTCTTTTACGGTTGAACAAAAGAAAGCCGTAACAGGAGCATTTGTTGCTGAAGCTAAATGGAGTGGAGCACTATCGTTCACATAATTCATTTTTGCTTTTTGCATTAAAGCAGCGGATTGAAGTAAGCTTAATTGTCCGCATAGATCAACAATATTCTTATGTTTACTTTTTGAGATAATATTTTTAGCAAGATCAGAATCATTTGCACTTCCTAAAATATAAATAGTTGTTGCAGAAATAAGATCACACAGTTCGATCCATTTTTCCATTGGCAATTGCTTTGTGAACCAAACAGATGATGGTGCAATGCAAACAAAATTATCTTTTACAAATGGTTTTACTTTTTCAATATCAGAAGTTGATGGGTATATCTTTGGTTTTGAAATTTCTTTTCCTGTAAAATCTTCTATCAATTGATTGTAACGTTCAACTTCATGCTTGCCATCACCAAATGTATGATGCGGCGCGTGATCAAATAAATACGCAAAAGGCGTTTGTTTGTAGCCTGCTTTATGTCGTGCCCCCGAAAATGCAGTTAAAAAACCTGAACTTGCAAAGCGATGACAATTCACTACAAGATCATATTTGTTTTTACGAATTTTGCTAAGTGTGCTGAATAAATTCCCGTATTTGTTTGTCGCCTTATCCCAAACCAAAACATCTTTTAAAAAGGGATGGTCTTTATAAATTCCTTCATTTCCTTTTCGTATAAGAATGGAAACAGAAGCTTGTGGAAATTTAGAATGTAGTTTTTCTACAAGTGAGGACGCTAAAATTGCATCTCCAATAAAAGCAGTTTGAATTATGAGTATGTTATTATACTGCAACGTTGTATTCTCTTAATGTATCATTAAGACTTGTTTTTATATCGGTGCTTTCTTTACGTTTACCGATAATTAAAGCGCAAGGCACATTATATTCTCCTGCCGCAAATTTTTTGGTGTATGATCCGGGAATTACAACACTTCTTTCAGGAACATAACCTTTGTTCTCAATAGGTTTGTCACCGGTAACATCAATTATTTTTGTTGACATCGTTAGAACCACATTAGCACCCAAAACAGCTTGCTTTCCAACTCTCACGCCTTCTACAACAATGCAACGACTTCCAATAAAACAATCATCTTCAATAATTACTGGTGCAGCTTGTACAGGTTCTAATACTCCGCCAATTCCAACACCTCCGCTTAAGTGAACATTTTTTCCAATTTGCGCGCAACTTCCAACAGTGGCCCAAGTATCAACCATTGTTCCGCTATCAACATAGGCACCAATATTCACATAACTTGGCATTAAAATAACGCCTTTTGCTAAATAAGCACCATAACGTGCAACCGCATTAGGAACTACACGCACACCGAGTCCTGCATAATCTTGTTTAAGCGCCATTTTATCGTGGTATTCAAATGGACCACACTCAATAGTATTCATTTTTCGTATTGGGAAATAAAGGATAACAGCTTTTTTGATCCATTCGTTAACCTTCCAAGAGCCATCCGCTAAAGGTTCCGCAACACGCAATACACCCTTATCGAGTTTTTCGATCACTTCATCAATGGTAGCAATGGTTTCTTTTTGTTTAAGCAGTTCGCGGTTTGCCCAGGCTGCTTCTATTATTTGTTGCATAAAATTCAGGTTTTTCGACTTGCAAGTTACCAAAAATTCGTATATTTGCCTTCCTAATTTATTAAGGTTCCGTAGCTCAACTGGATAGAGCATCGCACTACGGATGCGAAGGTTTGGGGTTCGACTCCCTACGGTACCACGGTAAAAGCGAAACCCTCGAATTCTTTCGGGGGTTTTTCATTATCTGCCACAGCAGATCGCCATTATCTTCGGCAAAAATATCATTCCGCCAATGATCCCGCTAAAAATAACAGCTACCAAAACACTTCCGGCTGCAATATCTTTTATTTCTCCTGCTCTGGTGTGTTGTTGAGGATGTAAATGATCAATTGTTCTTTCTATCACGGTATTCAGCATTTCCAGGCATATTACTAATGCAATGCAAAACAAAATAGCGATCCATTCTAATGTCGAGATCTTTAAAATAAAAGCAATAATTACTGTAACAATAGCGCAAAATACATCTATCAAAAAATTACGCTCTTTAAACGCTAACGCAATTCCTTTGAAGGCTATCACAAATGCCGTGTAAAGACTTTGTTTTTGTTTCATTGCGCTTGATCTTTGGTTAATTGCATATCGGTAATGAGTTTCAAAACAAATTCCAGTTGTTGTTCTCTATTAAGATCGGTATTATCCAAAACAATGGCATCTTTAGCTTTTATCAATGGATTTTCTTTACGATGCATATCGGCATGATCGCGTTTTAGTAAATTTTGTAATACTTCGTTGATATCATGGTAATCGCCATGACTGCTTAATTCATCTAATCTTCGCTGCGCACGAACCATATTATCGGCCGTCATAAATATTTTTAGTTCTGCATCCGGAAAAACATTGGTTCCAATATCTCGTCCATCCATTACAACCGCTTTACTTTTTCCCATCTCGCGTTGCATGGCCACCATTTTTTCGCGAACTTCTTTTACTGAACTAACTGCGCTTACATTTTCATTCACTTCCATGCTGCGAATCTCTCTATCTACATTTTTCCCATTTAAAAATGCTTCCGATGCATGCAGAGTAGGGTTATAAATAAATTCCACCTTTATTTTTGGAAGGGCTTCAATAAGTTTTGTGAAATCGTGTTTCTTTTTGTGGTCGATGAGTTCGTTTTGCAATGCATACAATGTAACCGAACGGTACATAGCGCCTGTATCAATATAACTGTAATTTAATTTTTGAGCAAGGGCTTTTGCAATGGTACTTTTACCGCAACTCGAATATCCGTCAATAGCTATAGTGATCCTTTGCATTGCAATAAATTTACTGATTTTAGTTTATACGTAAAAAGCAACCGATCTATTTTAATCAACAGCGTTTACTTAATTCCTTTCTTGTTCATTGCCTTTTGATACGCGTTGGCGTATTTTTGGTGCTGCTCGTAGGTTTCAGAGAAATCGGAATAGCCGTTTAACTCCGGTTTGGCACAAAAGAACAGATATTTATGTTTAGTAAGATCAATTACTTGCAGCAAGACCTGCGTTTTTACAAGACAAATTGGTCCGGGAGGCAAACCTTTGTATTTGTAAGTATTATAAGGCGAATCAATTTCTTTGTCTTTATCATAAATGCGTTGCGTGCCCCATAACTTATTTGCAAACACCAAAGTAGGGTCGGCCTGTAAAAGCATTCCTTTATTTAAACGATTCCAATAAACGCCCGCAATTTTTTGTTGTTCTTCGGGAATATAACTTTCGTTTTGGACTATGGATGCAAGCGTAATTATTTCGCCGATACTCAATTTCGTATTCTTTTTGGCATAGGCTAAACGATCTCTGGTCCAAAATGTATTATATGTTTTTCTTAATTCATCAATAAAGTCCGAAAGACTAATTGCCCAACTTAATTCGTACACTTCTGGAATAATTGTTCCAAACGCGTAATTAGGCGCTAACCTAAAATCGCGATCCAACATATTCTCATCTTCAAAATAATCTTCCAATTGTTCTTCATCCAATTCAAGCTTATCGTCCACATACAACATAAATTCTTTCATATCATGGATCTGAGAATTGAATGTGAGTTTTATTTTCTCTTGTTTGTTGTATTTTATCAAATTAATGATCTGGCGATGCGTCATGCCATTCAAGATCCTATATTTACCGGGGTGAGTGTTTTGATCAAGTTCCATTTTTTTGGCCATCCACTCAAACTTATCTGTTTCTTTTAAAATATTCTTATCCTTTAATTCGTAAATAACATCATTTAGGTCAAACGCACTTTGAATATAAATGAATTCGTAATCCTTATTAAGTTTTACAGCGGTTTTAAAAAAATTAGTGTATACCCAATAACCACCCACGCCAATTACTATCAGAAAAATTAGCAAGAGATATGATCGTATTTTTGACTTTGCCGACATTGGTATTACGAAGATACGTTTTGTATACCGAAGTAAATCATTTTTTTGAAATTTTACAGTCTAATTTATTCGGTATAACGGTAAGTACGCTTCGTTTTTTTAAAAACTCAGCTACTTTCCGTACAATTGTTTTAAAGCTTGTTGAGCTTGAGGATTTTTTGGATTTTTCTTTAAAATTTGTTTAATTAATTCTAAAGCTTTGGCTTTATTGTTAACGCTCACATAATATCCCGCTAAATTCAAGAGGGCAGGTTCCGAATCGGGTTCGAGAGCTAAAGCTTTATTATAATTCATTATAGCTTCATTTCCTTTTCCTTGCATTAATTTTAAATAACCAAGATTTGTATACGCAGAAGCTTTCTTTGGATTTTCTTTTATCACAAATAAAAATTGTTCTTCGGCTTCTTTCATAAAATTATTTTGCGCTAAAGCTGTTCCATATTTTATTCTAAGATCAAGATTATAATTGGCGAGTTTACACGCTTTATCAAACCAAGTTAATGCCTTTTTTTGTTCACCGATGTTCAAAAACGCTTCTGCAATATGATAACATGCCCAAGCATCTTTATTATCGTAACTTAAATTCTTTAATCTTGAGCTACAGTTATCCTCTCCAATTTGTGCAAGGTAATTCAAGATCTGTTTGAAATCCTGTATCATAAAACTTAACTGGATAAGATCGTGCAAATTGTTTTGAATATCCTCTTTTGTTTTGGAACTCAAATATTTTTTAGCAGAATCTAAATACGCTTTATTTTGTTCAAATTTTTCGAATTGTTGAATATAGGCTCTTGCTTTTGTTTTGGCTGAAGGATCTTTTTCGTTTATCGCGTACAAACCAATAAATTCTTTGATCTTATCTTTTTCTTTTTTAGTGATCGGTTTTCTAATATAATGATCATGAACGGTAACGTGAGGAATATCAATAGACCCCGACGATGGCATATGACAATTTACACAATTGGTCTTGCAAATCTTTGATGGTGAAATGGCGAATTGTGTACTTCCATGACAATTTCTACACGCATCATTAAACACTTCCTTATTCGTTTCTCTTACGCTTACATGCGGGTTATGACATGTAATGCAGGTCATGGCACCTTTGTAGGGCTTTAAAGAATTCGTATTCTTATTTTTTTCTATCGACTTAATAAAACACGCGCTTTGTTTTAAACGATCGGCATGCGAGGCCATAATAAATTCATCATCTGCATTTTTATACTTTGGAAGAAATACGCTTATATGATCGCTTAATTTTTGTCCGGGTTTGAAATCATAGAACGAATGATCATTCTTTAAAACAGCATTTCCCTGCAAATGGCAGCGCTGACAAATATCAAATTGCAGATCGATGGGTAATTTAGAAGGATTCACTATGGAATAATCAATTTGTTTTGAGGTATCCACTTTAATTCCCATTTGTTTTTGGTTCACATGTATACTTCCAGGACCATGACAACGTTCGCAATCAATACCGGTGGGAATAGAACGGTATTTATTTTCGGAGCCCATCACAAAATCGGGATAACCGTTATGACAACTCATACATTCCAAACCAATTTTTCGTGTAAAATGCGAATTCATTCCATTTTCAAATCCCGGAGGAAGATCCCATTTTTTCTTTTGAGTATAAAATGTCATAGGCATTTGATTTAAATACCCATTTACGTTTTGAATATGTGAATTGGTGTGTTGACCGGAGCCGATAACATAATCAACTTTTTCTATTCTTCTTAAATTTTTCTTGTCCAACCACTCCTCAACGATATACATATTAGTATCTTCTTCATCGTAATAGGTATTATAAAAGATATTAGAATTTTTATCAGTGAAATTATTATTCACGCAAGCATTTGTTGAATACCATGCACTTTTCTTCGGTGTGGCAACATCAAACGATTTGCCCATGCCTGTATTAATAAATGTATTGTAAATTCCTTGGTGACAAAGTTTACACGTATTCATTCCCACATAGCGCGCTGTATCGGAATGATTCAAATAGGTGTTTTCGGGGATCTTTTGTTCTTGCGACTGTACTTCGGTGTGCGTTCCGCAATTTGTAAGTAAAATGCAAATTGAAAAGGAAAATAAAACGAGTTTATGACTCAGTTCACTTATCATTGATCAACTGGAGGAACCAGGCATCCTCAAAATGATTTAATGCGGTTTTATTCCAAGCTTTTTTTGTTCCGGTTTTTTCAAAGCCTGCTTTCTCAAATAATTTTAAACTTGGTGCATTGCTTGAATTCACAATAGAATAAACTTGTTTTAAGTGAAGAATATTAAAACAATAAGTAATAGCTAAGCGTAAACTTTCGAAAGCATAGCCTTTGCCTGTATAATTTTGGTGAATATAAATTCCAACACCAACGCGCGCGTGCTGAACATCAAATTCAAAAAAATCAATAGTGCCAATTGTTTCGCTGGTTGAATTCTCAACAACCATTAAACGTAATTGTTTGTTGGTGTAAATATCGTATTGACTATTATCTACAAACTCTTTTAAAACGTGTCTGCTAAAAGGTGTTTGCGTATTGCTCACATGCCATAACTCAATATTATTTTCCCACTCATAAAGCAATTCAATATCATCATGCTCCATGGCTCTTAACGAAATATGTTCTCCCTTTACAAACATGCTAATAGTTTTTTCGTATATCGTTTATTTTTTGGCTGAGTTCATCCTGTGTATAAACAGGTATGCTCAATAGTCCGTTTTCCAGACTTAAATTTAGTGAATATGCTTGTAAAATAAAATTATTAGCAGCCATTCGCTTTAAAAGATCATAGATCATGTCGTTTGCGCTGGTATTTATGGCGTAGAATTCGTTAAAGAAGTCTTTTAGGGGCGTTAAACAGGTAACTTCATTGGACCGGATCTGAGGATATTTTTTTAGGATCTCCAAGAACATAGAGTTCATATGATCATTGCTAAAAACAGGATGTGGAGTTATCTTCAAAAAAGCAGATTCAATTTTTTGTTGTTGTATGGTCCTTAAAAGCGCAGTTACCGAAACATTTGGTTCTATTCCTTTAATGGTAAGCGAGTGATATTGTCCGTCAATAATAATACCAATGTGCGGAGGAACACGTTTTGCATGAAGTAAGCAAATAAAAAGTCCTTTGGTTAAAGTGGAATCAGTAAACTCTCCGGCGGAAACGTTTATAGAGGCGAATTCTGTTCTTGTCATTCTATATCAATGGTGCCCTTAAAAACAAAATGGGCAGGGCCTTCAAGCCAAATATTATAAAACGTATTGCCTAATACTTTATCAAATTTTACATTAAGCATTCCGCCTTGTGTTCTAACTGAACAATTATTTTTTGAAGTGCTTATGCCCAAACAAGCAGCGGCTAAAGCTGTAGCAGTAACGCCGGTTCCGCATGATAATGTTTCATCTTCCACGCCGCGTTCGTATGTTCTAATATAAATATGATCATCAAACTTCTCCATAAAATTCACATTGGTACCTTCTTCTTTGAAGCGATCGCTGTTGCGTATCTTTCTTCCTTCTTCAACAATATTCAGGTCGCGAACTTTTTCGGCTTGTTGAATATAGTGAGGTGAACCGGTATTAAGATAAAAGTGATCCTTATCTACTTCTATATTCTTAACATCGTTCATTTTTAATGATACAACATCGTTGGGTAATAACAATGCATCGTGCGGACCATCAATGGCCAAAAAACGTGCTTTCTCTTTTATAATTCCAAGATCTTTTGCAAAGGCCATTACGCAACGTCCGCCATTTCCACACATAGAACCTTCATGTCCATCGCTGTTATAATACACCATTTTGAAATCGTAACTGATCTCACCCTCTAATAATATTAAACCATCGGCGCCAATACCAAAATGCCTGTTGCACATAAATTTTATGCGCGCATAGCTGAGTTGAAGTTTCGATTTACGGTTATCGATCAAAATAAAATCGTTACCTGTTCCTTGGTATTTGTAGAATTCAATGGTCATTATGAATCTAATTTAGATAATAATTCGGTATTGTTCACTTTTACAAGAGGCTGAAAATCCTGGCTCGACTCTAATTCGTAAACCACTTCAAAACTTTTAATGAAATAACGTCCTTCGTACTGATATAAAAGCAGATCGTTATGATCATTTACGCCATAAAGCATTATTTTATTCTTTTGGAAACGATATCCTTTTGAATTCAATGGGGTTTTCCAAAATTCCATTACATATGAATCGGATTGAATTGTATTAACGCCGGCCACATATTGCGCCAAAGTATCATTCGAGTTGGAATTGGTAAGATTAATGACCTTGATAAGTTTACTCGAAATAAATTGGTCAACAACCACATTGATACTTGCATCCGAATTTATGATACTGTCAACTTCCTTATAATTAACTCGGGCCTGATTACTAACTTTTATTTTAAAACGTTCTTTATTCTTTGATTTTTCTTTTTCTTCATCCGATCCAACTTTTTGTTCAACAATAGTTACTTTATCCGAACCGGCCAACTTGATGCTATTAAAAATAGAATCGATCTTAAATAAAAAGAAAGCAATACCAATTAAGAGTCCAATGGAAACTCCAAAAACAAAACTTGGTATCTTACGTCTGATCTGCATTTATTTTAACGTAAATTTAATTAAAAATTTTAACCTTAGTTAAGCTGTGTTAAAAATAAATCAACAACATATTTTCGACTGTAATTTTACGTTTATAATTAAAAAACCAACGTATTATGAAGAAGATAGTTTCAAGCATGTTTTTAGCCTTTATGGGTGGTGTAGCGGCACTTAGCGCAGCTTATGCCTACAATTCTTACCAAAACTCAGGTAAGCAACAGTTAGCCAACGCGCCAACAAACCCGGTAGTTCGCTTTACAAATTATACGGGAGGGTCGGGCACAAGTAATACCGATTTTACCATGGCGGCCGAAAAGTCGGTGAATGCGGTTGTTTACATTACCACTAAGACCGATCAATTATCCTACGATCCCTTTGCGCAAATTTTTGGCGGAACTCCACAAACCTATGTGCAACAAGCAAGCGGAAGCGGTGTGATCGTAAGTAAGGATGGTTATATTGTTACGAATCATCACGTGGTTAATGGCGCCAAAGAAATTGAGGTGACTTTAAATGATAAACGAAATTATAGAGCAGAAGTTGTTGGCACCGATCCTGCCACAGAAGTTGCTTTGCTAAAGATCAAAGAAAATGACCTTCCTTATATCACTTATGGTAACAGCGATGATATAAAAATTGGGGAGTGGGTGCTTGCGGTTGGAAATCCCTTTAATTTGGAAAGTACCGTAACGGCGGGCATCATCAGTGCAAAAGGACGTAATCATATCATTAGCGGAAAAAATAATCCAATTGAATCGTTCATTCAAACCGATGCGGCGGTGAATCCCGGAAATAGCGGCGGTGCTTTGGTAAATACCAATGGCGATCTTATTGGAATAAACACTGCGATCGTTTCCAATGGCGGCGGTTCTTATGTTGGATATTCTTTTGCCGTACCGGTTAATATTGTAAAAAAAGTTGTTGGTGATCTTATTGAATTTGGAACGGTGCAACGTGCATATATTGGCGTGAGCTTAATGGATATTGATGCCAAATTTGCGAAAGAAAATAATATTAAAAATTTAAAAGGTGTTTATGTATCGCGTTTGGTTGAAGGTGGAAGTGGTGAAGCGGCAGGAATTCAAGCGGGCGATGTGATCACAGCTATACAAGATGCTCCTGTAAATAGTGTGAGCGATCTGCATGGACAAATTGCGAAATATCGTCCGGGCGATAAAGTAAATATTAACCTTGTAAGAAATGACAAAGAAGTTAATCTTTCGTTAACCTTAAAAAGTTTAGAGAATACCACAAGTTTGGTTAAGAAAACGGAAGCAGTGAGCACCAACATCAGTAAACTTGGAATTGCATTAAGCGAAGTTGATAATTCTGAATTGGCAAAATTAAAAATTACAAATGGTGTAAAAATTGCGACGCTTGCGGCAACTAGTAAATTCAGCGGTGCAGGAATAAAGGAAGGATTTATTATTACTTCTATCAATAAGCGTAAGATAGCCAATGTAAAAGAAGCTCAAACTATTCTTGGCGCAACTTCGGGCGGAGTTCTTGTTGAAGGAATTTATCCTAATGGAACAAAAGCGTATTACGGGTTTGGATTGTAATGCCGGACAAATAATTAAAGGTCATACTGAGAAGCCTGTAGTGAGCGAAGTCGAACTATAGTCGAAGTATGACTTTAATTATTTTCTTTACTTTTACTCAATGCAAAAAATACTCTTCGTTTGTTTAGGAAATATTTGTCGCTCGCCTTTGGCAGAAGGAATAATGTTGCACTTGAACAAAGAACATAAATTAAATTGGAGCATTGATTCTGCCGGAACAGCAAATTACCATGTTGGTGAAGCGCCCGATAGAAGAACGATTGCAAATGCAAAAAAAAATGGAGTGGATCTATCCCAATTAAGAGGACGTCAATTTAAAGCAAGCGACTTTGATGAATTCGATAAGATCTTTGTGATGGATAAAAGTAATTTGCAAAATGTATTGAAGCTTGCAAAGCACGATGATCATAAAAAGAAAGTTGATCTTTTTTTAAACGTGCTGCATCCTAACTCTCACAGTGAAGTTCCCGATCCTTATTATGGCACCGAGCATGATTTTGAGCATGTGTTTCAATTGGTGTACAAGACCTGTGAGGAAATGCGAGTGAAATTTTCTGAATAATTTTTTAGACAACTGTTAGGCCTTGTCACCCTGAGCGAAGTCGAAGGGCTACAAATGAAGTGAAGCTTTTTTTGCAAGAAGTTGTTCTTCCGTCTCCACATTATCTTCATCAGGTATACAACAATCAACCGGACAAACGGCTGCGCATTGTGGTTCATCATGAAAGCCTTTACATTCGGTACATTTATCGCTTACAATAAAATAAACATCCATGTGTTTTGGGACTTGCGGATCGTCAACATTAACTTCAATTCCTGAACTTTTGCCTTTATAAATTCCTTTTACTCCGGTGCCATCGGCAAAACGCCATTCGGCGCCACCTTCGTAAATAGCGTTATTGGGACACTCAGGTTCGCAAGCGCCGCAGTTTATACATTCTTCTGTGATCTTAATTGCCATTTTATACTTAGCTTTACAGCCTAAAATTCTTTGCAAATATACGAGTAAGTATGCAATTACAACAACGAATCAAGGCTTTTATTAAGATAGGGGAGTTCATTAACACTCATTATCAAAGTCCCAGCGACAAAGGAGAAGAGAACCTTCATCTTGGGCTAACAGAACTTATAAAGGTGGCTCATATCTATAACGGCTGGTTTGTTGAGCAGTTCACGAATAATGCAATTCAAAATATTGGGAAGATGCTTACACAAGCAGAATTGGAAAAACTAACCGCTTCTTTTCCAAAAGAAAACAAAAACCCTAAAACAGTAGCGGTAATTTGTGCAGGAAATATTCCAATGGTTTGTTTTCATGATGTTTTATGTGTTTTACTTTCGGGAAATACAGTTCTCATAAAAATGTCGAGCGATGATAATGTATTATTGCCTTTCTTTTTAAAATTACTTGTGCATTACGAACCCGATTTTGATGAGTGCATTCGTTTGGCCGATGGAAAACTCACAGGGTTTGATGCTATCATTGCAACTGGAAGTAATAACAGTGCCGATCAATTTCTTCATTATTTTTCTAAGTATCCACATATCATTCGCCGAAACAGAAGTTCGTTGGCGGTAATTACCGGTAAAGAAACAAGAGAAGAATTAGAAGCGTTAGGAAAAGATATTTTCTACTATTTTGGTTTGGGTTGCCGAAATGTTTCAAAGTTACTTGTTCCTAAAGACTATAAATTCGATACACTTTTTGAATGTGTTTTTAATTTTGGTTACGTGATCGAGAATAAAAAATATGCAAATAATTACGAGTATAATCGCACTATTTACTTGATGGGAAAGGAAGATTTTTTAGATAATAATTTCTTAATGATAAAGCCTGATAATCAAATACATGCACCTATTTCAGTAGTGTTTTACCAGAGGTATGAAAATGAGAGGGAGATCACGAATTATCTTTTGGATAATGCCAAGGAAATTCAGTGTGTTGTTGGAACTAAATATATCCCCTTTGGTAATTCACAATCGCCTGTTATTACTGACTTTGCCGACGGTGTGAATACTGCCGAATTTTTAGTAAATTTATAACTGATATGCGTATCAAGCAGTTATATTTTGTCCTAACATTAGCATTATTTAATTCGTTTGCTTCGGCTCAGGCGCCAACAGCAACTATTATCATGCCTGCGGGCATACTTTGTTCGGAAGTGCCGCACACATTTAGTTGCATTACTACAGGAACAATTTCCGCTTACTCTTGGTCGTTGAGTCCAAATAGTGGATTTACAATGAATCCAAATAATTTTTCAAGTTCTGTTAGCATCACATTTACAAATGCGCTAACCTATAGTTTAACTTTATTTGTTGCCAATAGCAGCGGAACATTTGCAACCGGTGGATTTGTTACCATTTCAAAAACTGCTAAAGCAGATTATCGCGCTGAGTTGAGCAATAAAGGTTTTCCGGCTTATCTTCAATTAGTGAATCACTCGTCAAATTACTCATCGCTTATTTGGGATTTTTATGGAGCTGCTGCAACGCACACCGGCGAAGTTGTTCAGGAAACATATGCTACTCCCGGAAATTATACAGTTTCTTTGATCGCCTTAGGTGCAAGTGGATGTAATGATACACTAGATTATAAATTCGTGATCGATGATGTTTCGGATGTGAAGCTTGTAAATATTTTTACACCAAATAATGATGGCGTGAATGATGTTTTTAAACCGATCACAAAAGGATTATTCGAAATGAGAGTTTGGGTTTATGATCGCTGGGGAGTTTTAATGCATGAGTGGAGTGGAATAGGCGGATCGTGGGATGGTTATACAACTTCCGGCATTAAATGCGATGATGGCGTTTATTTTTATGTTATAGAAGCAAAAGGATTTGACGGAAAAGAACACAAACTCAAAAGCAGTTTAACCTTAACGCGATAGATCTATCTTAAAGGTTAATAACATATCTTTCAATTACAGATCAAAAACATCATTTACCGGCTTAAAGAACGTTTCTTTTCAGATAAAAGAAGGAGAGATAGTTGCTTTAATTGGAAAAAGCGGTAGTGGAAAATCAACGCTTATTAAATGTTTATACGGCCTTGAAGATCTTCAGGGCGGAGAAGTATTTGTTGGCAAAGAGCAAGTGTTGGGTCCGAGCTATAATTTAATTCCGGGTCACAAGGACATGAAATTGGTGAGCCAAGATTATTATGTTTTAGATAATCACACGGTTGAAGAAAATATAAAAGATATGCTTACGGGTCTTGCCAACGATTATAAAGATGCGCGTTGCAAAAAAATATTAAAGCTTTTGGATCTTAATCCCCTTGCAAAATTACAAGCCAAAACATTATCATCAGGACAAAAACAACGTGTAGCAATTGCTCGGGCTTTAACTGTTATTCCAAGAGTTTTATTGTTAGATGAACCTTTTAATAATTTAGACAGACCGTTAAAAGAAAAGCTTTTCACTTTCATTGTAAACGAGGTAAAAAAGAAAAAAACATCTCTGTTGATCATTACCCACGAAGCAGATGAAGCACTTAAGTATTCGCAAAAAATTGGTGTGATGGATGATGGACAATTAGTTCAGTTTGGTTTGCAAGATAAAGTGTACTATCAACCACGAAATTTAAAAGTGGCTTCTTTGCTTGGCGATTATAATGTAATTAAGAAAGTGGATCTTGAAAAAGGGAGCAAAACAGTTTTGAAAAAACAATTATTCTTAAGGCCGCATCAATTATATGTTTTGCAAAAGCCCGAAGGAGCCGATCTTGTTCTCACAGAACCTACTCTTTATTTTAACGGTAAATGTTTTGAATTATATGGCGAAACTAAATCAGGAAATGGAGTAGTGGTGTATGCATTTACTCAGCCAAAGCTTGCCGAAAAGATGTACATTAAGATCAAATAAAGATCTTTTTTAGAAATAATAATGAATAAGATCAAACTTCCTTTATTTATTTCGTTGCCGTTAAGGATCTATGTGATCGGACTTATTATTTTATTTCTTTTAAGAATAGTTTTGGTTGCTTATGCTTACGATCAACCTGTTCATTTATTCAGTAAAGAAATTATCACTACATTTTTAATTGGTATTCAGTTCGATACTTCTGTGCTTTGTTATGTTTTAGTATTGCCGTTCATTTTAATGTTCTTGCAACGATTTTCAGAGAAATTGAAATTTCTCAACATCTTCATACTGATCTACATTTCCTTTTTTATGACCTTGTTGGTATTCATTGGAATTGCCGATATCCCTTATTTTAAATTCTTCCTTAATCGTTTTTCTGATTCGGCACTTCAATGGCTTGGTAGCTTTAAGGTTGTTTTTGAAATGATCGTACAAAATACAGCCAATTTACTTTTCACCATTGCTGCTATTATTTTTTCGGTGGCTTGTTTTGTTCTTATTTGGAAAGTTATTAAAAAGCGAATACAAGCTGATCAAGTCAAAGAAAAGATATCGATCAAAGAGATCGGTTTATTTATTTTATTTTCATTTTTCATTTTCATTGGCATCAGAGGAACTCACGAACAGCCTTTGAGGCAGGGCGATGCGTTTCATTGTAATGACCCTTTATTAAATCAAATAGGTTTAAATCCGGCTTATACTTTATTACGAAGTTATTTCACACGCGTTAATTTAATGGAAGTTAATGAAGCTATAAAGAATACAAAGGATATTTTAAAGATCGATAAAGCAATTGAAGAAATTTCTCCTTTTGCGCGTAAGATCAGTTCCGATTCTGCTATGCGGAAATATAATGTAGTATTGGTGTTGATGGAAAGTATGAGTGCAAATTATTTGCAAGCTTTTGGAAGTAAAGATCATTTAACACCAAATATTGATTCGTTATGTAATAATTCTTGCTTCTTTACAAACGCATACAGCGCGGGAATTCACACAAACAACGGTATATTTTCTTCTTTGTTCTCTTTCCCGGCCATGAAACGTATTAGGCCAATGAGTACCGTTCCACTTTTAAAATATAGCGGCCTTCCTTATACGCTTAAACAAAACGGATATAAAACTATTTTCTTTTGTCCCCATAGCGAATCGTTTGATAATATTGGCGTATTTATTCCATTGAATCATTTCGATAAACTTTACAGCAGTAAAGACTATCCTGCCGAAAAAAGCATTGGAGCGTTTGGTGTTGCTGACGATTATTTATTTGACTTTGCTTTGAAAACATTAGATGAACAAAAAAGTGATCAGCCATTTTTTGCAACTATTCTTACAGCATCCAATCACGAACCTTACACCATTCCTGATTATTATAAAAAAGAATTTACTAAAATGAGTGATCGCTCGGTTTCATACGCCGATTGGGCCATTGGTAAATTTATAAATGATGTAAAAAATAAACCTTGGTTTGAGAATACTATTTTTATTTTTTCGGCCGATCATGGCTTGAATGTCGGAGAAAATAAATATGAAATGGCTTTGTCGTATAATCATATTCCCATTTTATTTTACGCCCCAAAGATCCTCGGGGCAAAACAATTGAATAATTACATGGGACAAATTGATATTTTTCCAACACTCATGGGATTGATGAATACGTCGTTCATTAATAATACATTAGGAACGGATGTTCTATCAAAGCCGCGTGAGTGCATGTATTTTTCGGCCGACAGTAAAATTGGTTGCGCAGATAGTGCTTGGCTTTATGTTTACGCATTTGGTGGAGGAGAGGGATTGTATAAATATAAAAGCGGAGATACAAAAGACTATAAAGAAGAATTCAAAACGGATTTCGAACGACTAAGGAAAAATGCTTTATCACAAACTCAAGCGGCGGAGTATATGATCAACAACAACAAAGTTGAATTGAAATAAAACTTGATCTAAAGTTATTTTAATAATGCTATAATTCGTAGCAACACTTCCTTAATTCTTGACTTAATTTTGACCAAAAAACTATGGTGACGCAATTTGCAACCCCATCAAAAGCCAAATAGAATGAAAGAATTAATCACGAATCCCTCAGACACAGCGATAGTTAACTGTATTATAGAATTAAGGGGTCAAAAAGTTATACTTGACAAGGATATTGCAGATTGCAAATTACAAATTACAAATTGGATAAATTATGGCAACGTTTGATAGATTTGAAGAATTGGAAGTTTGGAAACTAAGCATGGAGCTTTGTATTAATATATATGAATTAACTAATGCGGATGTATTCTCAAAGGATTATGCATTAAAAGATCAGATCAGGAAATCAGCTATTTCTGTTCCATCCAACATCTCAGAAGGATTTGAAAGAGATGCCAAGAAACAGTTCATTTACTTTTTAGTAATTTCAAAAGGTTCTTGTGGGGAACTAAGAACTCAATTGAAAATTGCTGAGAAATTAAAGTATGTAAGTGAAACAAACTTTATTGCATTAAACGAAAAATGTATTTCAGTAAGCAAGCAGCTTTCAGGATTCATTAACTACTTAAAAAACAAGAATTAGCGCAGAATTTGAAATTTGCAATTTGTCATCTGTAATTTATCATTTCTACGCCTTAAAATCCCAGGTCTCCAAAAACTTCGTGGTATAATTCCCCGCTTTAAAATCTTCGTTCTGCATTAATTTTAAATGGAATGGAATAGTAGTTTTAACTCCTTCAATTACATATTCGCTTAAAGCACGATGCATTTTTGCAATAGCTTCCTCGCGAGTTTGTGCAACGGTAATTAATTTTCCAACCATGCTGTCATAATTTGGTGGGATGCGGTAACCACTATATACATGTGAATCCACGCGAATTCCATGTCCGCCCGGTGTATGTAAAGTTGTTATTAATCCCGGTGAAGGGGTAAAGTTCTTAAATGGATCTTCTGCATTGATGCGGCATTCGATCGCGTGCAACTGCGGATAATAATTTTTCCCTGAAATTGGAACTCCGGCTGCAACTAATATTTGTTCGCGGATCAAGTCGTAATTAATAACCTCTTCTGTTATGGGATGTTCTACTTGAATACGCGTATTCATTTCCATAAAATAAAATTTGCGATGTTTATCAACTAAAAACTCAACAGTTCCAACGCCTTCATAACCTATAGAAAGTGCAGCTTTAACAGCGGCATCGCCCATGGCTTCTCGCAATTCAGGTGTCATAAATGGAGAAGGTGTTTCTTCCACTAATTTTTGATGGCGACGTTGAATACTGCAATCGCGTTCGCTTAAGTGACAAGCTTTTCCGTACTGATCACCTACAATTTGAATTTCGATATGGCGTGGTTCTTCAATATATTTTTCCATATACATGGCACCATTTCCAAAAGCTGCCGACGCTTCTTGTGTTGCACTATCCCAAGCTGCCTGAAAATCTTCTTCTTTCCAAATAATGCGCATTCCTTTTCCACCGCCACCTGCTGTGGCTTTAATAATTACAGGGTATCCAACTTTAATTGCATCCTTTAATCCCTCTTCAACATTTTCTAATAATCCTTCCGAACCCGGAACGCATGGTACGCCCGCTTTTAGCATGGTTGCTTTTGCATTTGCTTTATCGCCCATAGAGTTTATCATTTCAGGACTAGCCCCAATGAATTTTATTTTATTTTGCCTACAGATCTCGCTGAACTTTGCATTCTCGCTTAAGAAACCATAACCCGGATGTATCGCATCGGCATTGGTGATTTCGGCTGCGGCAATAATGTTGGACATGCTTAGATAACTTTCTTTGCTTGGCGGAGGACCAATACAAACTGCTTCATCGGCAAATTTTACGTGCAGAGAATCTTTATCGGCTGTTGAATACACCGCCACAGTTTTTATACCCATTTCTTTACAGGTACGAATAATGCGCAGTGCAATTTCGCCACGATTGGCTATTAATATTTTTTTAAACATCTTTTTAAGTTTCTGGTTTCTAGTTTCTGGTTTCTAGTTCTGTTGTGAATAACAATAAACTATAAACTTCAAACTAGAAACATACAACAATAAACTAATTAGGAAGGATCCACCAAAAATAATGGCTGATCATATTCAACAGGAGTTGCATCATTAACCAAAACCTTAACGATCTTTCCTTTGATATCACTTTCGATCTCGTTAAATAGTTTCATGGCCTCAATAATACAAACCGGTTTACCTGCTGTGATCTCATCGCCAACATTTACAAATGGACCTTTATCCGGCCCAGATGAGCGATAAAAAGTTCCGATCATTGGCGATTTTATAGTAACGTATTTTGAATCATTACTTGTAGCAGTCTGGCTAGAAGGAGTTTTGTTTTCCGTAACAGGAACACTCACCGGATTAGAAACCGGAGCAATTGAATGTACTACCGGAGTAGTGATCTGAGGAGCGCTTTGAACATACACCTGTTGTTGTGAGGCAGTTTTTGGAGTCCTGATCACGATCTTGATCTCTTTTGTCTCAAGCTCAACTTCGCTTACCCCGCT
This sequence comes from Sphingobacteriaceae bacterium, assembly GCA_023251775.1. Taxonomy (GTDB): domain Bacteria; phylum Bacteroidota; class Bacteroidia; order B-17B0; family Aurantibacillaceae; genus Aurantibacillus. The sequence continues at coordinate 50,720 of JAHEYC010000014.1, forward strand.
TTTTGAAACAAATTTGATCAGGTCTTGAATTTCATTTAATTTCATTTTGTGTGTTTTTAGTTAGTGAGGCAAAAGTAAATGTATTTTTCATAAAAAAAAGGTCATTTTGCCCTATTTTTAAACAAAAACGGTCATTTTTCGCTCAAAATCACTAAAAAACGGTCGAAAATTGATGTTTTTTATCTTAAATTTTATGGGCTTAAACAGGGAATTTAAGCAAAAGCTGCGAGCGCAATAATGAGAATTAGCAATAAGGTACCTAATCCCGCCAAAAATAGTATTCCAATAAATTTGCCAAATCCACGCGTGATCTTATACGCTAAGCTTTCATAATTTGGAGAGCTTAATATTATTAAAGCAGCGAAAGCTAAGAGCAAAAAGAAAAAGCCAAAGAACACCTGAGCTACAACCAAAGAAAGACCGGTTATTACTATCAATACATAACCAAAAAAGGCCATCCCGACTCCAGGTAGAGGTCGTGTTCGGATATGATCAAACTGGAGTATTGGATTTGCATTTGAATGGTATTGGGTAAAGTATTCTTTTTGCCCTTCTTTAAAATGAATTCGAGCTACCTTTTTATTTTTTATGATCTTATTTGGTCCGGTTGGCCCCGATCTACCATCGGTATAAGTAATGCTTTTTCGTTGAATGACCTTTACTTTACATGGAAGTTTTTTGCCACTGGTTAGAATAATTGTATCAGTTAAAGGCTCAAGCGGTTTTATATTTTGTATTTCCTTCGAAAAAGTAACTGAGGTATTATTTGTTTTGGCTTGATGTATCTCTTTTAAATGCACCGAACCGGCTTTTGAAAAGTAAAAGCCGTCGGTGTATTTACGTTTAAGAAAAATACCTTGTTTGCACGAAACAGACATCAAACAAATTAGTATGCAGCAAATAATTCTCATATTAATAGTTGACATAACTTAATTTACCGCGATATGATTCATCAAACTCAAGGATCAAGGGTTGCTCATTAAAACGTATTCGTTTTATCTTATCAGTAACTTGATCATGTAAGGCCCCACGTTTTTTGTAAACAACCCAAGTTGGTTTTACTTCCAGAATAATGCAGTGTAAAAAGATCACACCTTCTTTTAATTCTATACGAGCGTCACCATAGTAACTCAGATCAACCGGTGTGCTGCTTAGCATTTTTGCATTCAGAGAATCAATTTTATTGACACCAATTTGCGCAAACGCTGTTTTGCAGCACACCAGGATAGTTAGTATAAAAAAGCGGCCGATCATTATTGGTATTTTTTCTTTTTTTGTATATTAAACCCAACCATCATACCAATAGTTGTACCGCTTTTTCTTGGAGCTACGTATACGTTAACCGGAATATTTAAATAGCCAGAGTGGAATGTGCGACCTACTGCAATAACCAAACCTGCATCAATTTTTAAGTTACCACGATTATCTAAACGTTCAACTGTGCTGTATGGATTGCTGTAATTGAAAGTTCTTCTCACTGAATCCGGCAGCGTGTTAAAGTCTTCACTTAAATAGAATTTATTTTTATCGGCTTGCTTGTCTGACATTAACAGATCACCATTATCGCCATAACCTGAGTCATAAAAACCCTTAGCCGTTTTTATTACTCTAAAAGTTGGACCGAAACCAAATTCCCATGCGCCTTGACCTTTTCCAAATCTAAATCCTAAGAGTGGAGTGTAAGAAGGAATGAATTTGCCACTTTCTAAACCACCAATTAAAAAGATGTTCTCAACCAAAGCCTGGAAACTTCCGGCGCTGATGTATTGAAACTCTTGTTGCCACCCGAATTGGAATGTAACAGGGTACATATTAAAGCCACCATTTTTTGGATCCGATTCAGTAAGTATCTTTCCAGCATCGCCAAGTGTGTGCGAAAAGCCCATGCGAGGACCGTTCAACTTCAAAGTATTCTTTGGACTTTCAATTGGAATGTCGTAATCGATCAAAAGTTTTACCATGTTGGGATCCGGTTCCTGACCAACCAATTTTTTTACAGAAATGGCTACCATTTTTTGGATCTCAGGAAGATTTAAATACTCTGTTGATTCGGTCTTTTCAACTTTTCCTGTTTCCACTTCTAATAAACGAAGCGAGATCACGATCTTCTCTCCAAAACGTTCAATGTTTCCACTCAACATTTTGTCGACCTTTAGAAGTTTTCCTGTTTCAATTAAGCATGATTTTGAATAACAGTTATTAAGGTCAACTTTATTGGCCGCTGTTATTTCTTTCACCTCATACTTATCGAGTACTGTGTAAACACCTGTTTTTTCAAGTTCTAAACGAACGAGGTATCCCATTTCTTCCGAATTGTTAACGATACCCTTGCTGTCGATGTTTAATACAGCAATGCTTGGTTTTGTTTGTGCAATTATATTTGTTGCAAATAGAATTGCTGCGATGATCGATTTTGTTTTCATTTTGTTGGTTTTTTTGTTGGGTTTATTTATTTTTTATTTGTTTAATAATTATAGTCTATGGTTGTGTAACCATTAAGTGTACTTACTTTAGCGCGCTTCATAGTTCCCGGAATACTAAGGCCCATAATATATAAAGGACCATTTAAAAGATCGAGACGCTTGTAGCTCACATCGCCACTGTTTATTGAAATGAGTTTTATCTCTAGTCGTCTTCCATTATCAAAAATGATACATCCATTTGCTTCTTTAGTGTTTATGACCGCAGTTTGGTCGTTCTCATTTGTTACAGGAACTTCTTTTTTTATTTCTTCTTTATTAATTGGGGCTTCAACTATTTTAGTGGTATAGTTTGTGAATCTGTACGACTTGAAATTTGCATTTTGATAAGAGAGGTTATCAATCGGCATTACGTGGATCACCGGAACTTTATTTGCTCTAAAGAATAAAGCGTGATTATAATGTTTAGCAGGAGTTATCCTGTCAACATTCTTTATTTGTACATCATGATACGTGCCTTCAAAATAATATTCGATCTTACCCGAAACCGTATCCATTTTATGGATCTTTACTTTTTTAAGATCCGGACCTTTTTTTTGCATGATCCATACTTGTCCTAATTCAGCAAGCGGAGTATATTGCCCATTTTCCCAAATTAGTGTATCTATTTGTCCAACCCCTTTAAAGAAAGTGAGTAGGATAAGGCTTAGTATTATTTTTTTTGTTTTTTTCATCGATATAAAGATCAACGAAGCAAAACTAGACCTATTGAAAGCCGATAAGAAATGGATTAGCGCGGTGCATTTTCACAATTTTTGGATTTTTGTATTTAAACACGTTTAGTTGAGGATGTTTTTGTCGGTTTCTTGCATTTTTCGCAAACGATATGTGGCAAATTATGGATTCTTGCAAAAATCGCAAGACATAAAATGTATTGATCGCCAAAAATAATGAAGAAAAAAATTGACAAAAGTGGATATAAAATAAAAAAGCCCTTCAATTTGAAGAGCTTTTAATTAAAACTATGTGTTTTTATTGTCCCTGGCCGTGGCAGTTCTTATATTTTTTGCCGCTGCCGCATGGACAAGGATCATTTCTACCTACTTTTTGCTCAACGCGGATAGGTTGAATTTTAGGTTTTTGTTGTACCTGCTCTTCTTCTTTAGCAATAATATCTTCGCGTGATTCAATTAGCTTTTCCTTTTTAGCTTTTGGTTGCTCTTGAGTAAATCGCGCCTGACGTTTTGCTTCTTCTTCATTTTGTGAAGGCAAACCACCCTTCATTAAAAACGATATGATATCCTTATTGGTTTTAATGATCATATCCTTAAATAAGTTGAACGATTCCAACTTATAAATAACTAATGGATCTTTTTGCTCTAAAGATGCATTTTGCACGGCTTGTTTTAAGTCGTCCATTTCCCGTAAGTGTTCTTTCCAAGAATCGTCGATCATATTCAATACCACATTCTTCTCAAAACTCAATACCATATCGCGCCCTTTTGTATCATACGCCTTTTTTAAGTTAGCCATTATCTGTATTGAACGAATTCCATCTGTAAATGGTGTTACTATATTTTCGAAGGTATTACTTGGATTGGTGTATACATCTTTTATTACAGGGAATACCTGCTCACTTATTTGTTTTGTTTTATCACGGTAATGTATTTCTATTCCTGCAAATAATTTTTGAACAAGTTCGGCCTCGCGCATGGTATTAAATTCATTTTCATTTACCGGACTTTCAATTCCAAACAAACGAATGCATTCTAAACCAAAGCCGGCAAAATCATTGAGATCTTTATATTCAGCAGTCAAGCTTTCCAATACTTCATAGATCATATTGGCGATATCAATACTTATACGATCTCCGTACAATGCGTTTTTACGACGTTTATATATAACATCACGCTGTGCGTTCATTACATCATCGTATTCGATCAAGCGTTTACGAGTACCAAAGTGATTCTCTTCAACTCGTTTTTGCGCACGCTCAATTGATTTGGTGATCATGCTGTGTTGAATAACTTCACCTTCTTTTAATCCCATGCGATCCATTAACGAAGCAATACGCTCGCTTCCGAATAAACGCATTAAATTATCCTCTAACGAAACAAAGAATTGCGAAGAACCCGGATCACCCTGACGACCGGCACGACCACGTAATTGTCTATCAACCCTGCGACTTTCATGGCGTTCGGTTCCAATAATTGCTAAACCACCTGCATCTTTTACACCAGGCCCCAATTTAATATCCGTACCACGTCCCGCCATATTGGTAGCAATTGTAACAGTTCCTGCTTTACCGGCTTCTGCAACAATGTCTGCTTCCTTTGCATGTAATTTCGCATTCAACACATTGTGCTTTATGCTGCGAAGTTTAAGCATACGACTTAGTAATTCCGATATCTCAACAGTAGTTGTACCAATTAATACCGGTCTTCCTGCCGCAACTAATTTTGCAGTTTCTTCAATTACGGCGTTATATTTTTCACGTTTTGTTTTGTAAACCAGATCTTGTTCGTCTTTACGGGTCATCGGACGATTGGTAGGGATCTCAGTCACATCCAATTTATAAATATCCCAAAACTCTTGCGCTTCCGTAGTTGCTGTACCCGTCATACCCGCAAGTTTATTGTACATGCGGAAATAAT
>JAHEYC010000096.1 GCA_023251775.1 Sphingobacteriaceae bacterium
TTCCTATAACACCATGCAATACATTTTCCATTTTTATAAAGAAAGTTACAGGTCTAATTCGTGCATTTAAGAACACATCTACAAATGTAAAATTACCGGCTTTGTATTTGTCTTGAATATAAAACACTTGTGTTGCCGGCATATACGCGTAAGGCGTAAATTGATCGTAATATTCAACTTGTCCGCCAACAGCAAGTTGTAAATTGTTCTTGAATAAATTTCCTTTATAAAATAAAGAGGCAATTGAAACACTTTTTGGCAAACTTATCAAACTGCTCGAAGTGGTTTGCCAGGTTTGTGCAACACTAACTCCCAAATGTTTAAAGAATACTTTATCTATATTTAGACGAATAGAACCATTATTTATAGTGCCACTATTTTGCATTGGATAAGCTAATTGATCGAAGTATAAATAATTCGTAATGCCCTTATAAATTCCTGTAATAGTTACAAACAAGATCTTACAACTTAATTCGGCTTGGTTGGTTTGCACATTATTAAATTTATTATCCCATGCAAAATGATTACTGTACCAATGCTTAAAAATATAGTCAGGGGTACGATCTTCCGATAATAATTTCAACGTAACAGACCCTTTTGCTTTATTGTTCCTAAAAAATAGTAGTTGATGAAATGTTTCTACCTTATAATTTCCGGCAAACTGTCCTGCTGCGATGTATGATCCTGAAACTGTATTGATCAATTTCTTCTGGCTTAAACTATCTGCTGAGACAAAATTCTTGATGTGATCCATTTTTACATTTACCAAATGGTTCATAAAATTAGTATCTGAATATTGCCACAGTTGCGCTATTTCATTCTCGTAACCAAGTTCAAGATTGAAATTATTTTTTTGCGACCTGAATGTTAGATTCACCTCATTATTAAAGGTTCTAATGTGTGTGCTGTCATTTGTCTTTGCGGTGTCGGTATAGAATATAGAATAATAATTATCAGTCCCACTATTCAGATCTTTATATTTGTATTTTAAACTGCTAAAGGTAGAGTGGAAGCCAAGATATGTTTGAAGCTTAGAACTGTCTTTAGTTAATTTGAACCAATTTGAATATTGGGCCGATAATTCTCTATTATCACGTGAAGCACCGCTTAATTTTACGGGAATAAGATCTTTACTTACCAAAAGATCTTGTTTTCTTAATGTATCATTTATAATACCGCCATTTTCTTGAAAGCGATTATTGTTCACCAAAATATAAGACGTAAAACCAAATCGTTTGTTCTTTGTTGTATAATTAGCCGAGGTATAAAAGTTATTGGTAAAAGTTTGTTGTTTGCTGTAATATCCTAGAGAAGTATAGCGATTTAATTTTAAAGTGAGATTTAATCTATCCTTGAAAGTATTAGAGAATTGCATTCTGAATAATTGCAATTGCTTAGATCCTGCGATCCCGGTTAGTTCGGCATAAGGACCTTTGGTTCTAAAATATTCAATATCCTCTTTTTTAATGGTATAGTCATCCAACGGAACATCCATTAATTTAAAGCCAAGACTTCTGCTTTTAAATTTGAGAACATATTGTGGACTGGAAAGACCAACATTTCCCATAAAATTTCGATCAATAAAGCGATTTGCTTTTTCGATAGTGGTATCCGGATAAAAAATCTGAAAAGGTTTTTTTTCTGAGCGTTTCTTTATATAAGAAGGATCAGTGGAGTATAAACTTTGCGCTGAAACAAATTGGAAACAAATTAAAAGGAGTACCAGCGACCTGAACACATGTTTAAATGATATTTTTATTGGAGCACTGAATGAACTCATTAACGAAAGAAAAAATTAAAACTTATCGAAAAAATGTTCTTCTACGTCAAACGTTGATTTTAAACCAACTTCTTTAAAATCGCCGTTAAGCCAATTGGTAGCGGTCTCACGTCCCTTTTCTTTTAAGGCCAAAAGAAACTCCCATGAAGTATTCATTTTACTACTATAGCTTAATTGACTCAAGGCATCATAACCACTAATGGTATGAACAAAGATCTCACGATTTAATTTATTGTCGCTTTTTAGAATGCCATTCCGTAATAATTCATTACGATAGTGGATCAATTTCATTTCATTTATTAAACTGCTGTTGAACGAGATCTCATTTACACGATCTGCAATATCTCTTGCAGTGGTTGGAACCGAATTGATATTAATGGAATTGATCTTTATCAAAACTATATCGTTCAAATTTGTATTAGTGATCAAAGGAAAAATGGGAGGGTTTCCCATATAACCACCATCCCAATAATATTCGCCTTTAATTTCTACTGCTTGAAATAAAAAGGGGAGGCAAGCACTTGCTAATACAGTATCAACGGTAATTTCTTTATTCGAGAAGATCTTTGCGCGATTTGTTTTTACATTGGTAGCGCAAATAAATAATTTCTTTTTGTTATAACGATGCAGTTCTTCAAAATCAATATGTTCTAATAAAATATCTTTTAAAGGATTAAAATTAAACGGATTGAAATTATAGGGCGACATCACTTGCGTAAGTGCATTGAACCACATATAGCCAGGACTATTATAAATATTCCCATTCCCAAAAGTTTGATCAAAAAATCCGGGCTTAAACAAATAACTTCCACTCAGTGCAATTTTTTTCCACAAGCTCTCCAATAATTCTTTTGCTTTTTGCGGTCCGCCAACATGCAAACCATAGGCGCATACAACTGCATTAACTGCACCAGCGCTTGTACCGCACATAGCATCAGCAACCAACGCCTCTTCTTCCAAAAGCCTATCTAAAACACCCCATGTAAAAGCGCCATGAGCTCCGCCTCCTTGAAGTGCTACACCTACATGTTTAATTTTTGGTACCATGTTCTAAAATTAATGATTTTTTAATGGTTTCCTATGGATTGTTCGTTTAATGATGTTAATTTAATTGCCTTAAACCAACAGTGGCCTCTGTAAAATTAGGCTCAATACTCAAACATTTTTTATAATCCTCAATGGCATTCGCTTTATTCCCCATCTTGGCAAAGCTGTAGCCACGGGCAAAATAGGCGGCTGCCCATTGATCATTTTGCTCAATAGCTTTTGTTAAGTATTCAATAGCTTTTGGATAATCATTTTTTACATCCAAGTAGATCGCTCCAATATTATAATTAGCCTGAAAGTAGTTTTTATCTTTATTTAACAGCGCAATGTACTCGGTTATGGCTTCATCAAACTTCCCAAGATCTTGCAATAATTTTGCTCTTGCGTATTGCGCGTTCACATATCCAGGATCAACCCTAAGGGCATTCGCATAATATTCAAATGCTATCGGATTTTTTCTGGCGGCGTAAATAATTCCAAGATCATAATAAGCATCGGTCAAACGATTATCTTGTTCAACAGCTGTTTCTAAACTCGAAATGGCTTTTGTTGTATCACCACTTTCGCGATAGATACTTCCTTTTAAATAATATGCCTTTGCAATATTCTCGTTTAGCTTAAGTGCTTTATTGATGTTCTCTATAGCTTCTTTGTATTGGCGCACAATAAAATATAATTCCGATAATTTCATCAATGCTTCTGTGCTCTCAGGAAATTTTACAACGGTACGTTCTAGTACTTCTTTTGTTTGACGCGTTTTATTTTCTGCAAAATAAACATCACCTAAAGCAATATAGTAAGATGCAACTGTGCTATCAATTCGGATCGCACGCTTTACATCACCGGCAGCCACATCAAATTGTTTGTATTGAATGTAGAGTTGCGAACGTTTTATATATAGCTCAGGGTCGGAAGGATCTTCGAGCAATTGTGCATTGAGTGCTTTTAGTTCGGGAGAATTTAATTTGATACTTAAGCTGTCCGCTTTTTCTTGTTCTTCTTTTGTAACAACAGAAGGTTGGCACGAAATAAAAATACTTGTAAGAGAACTTAAGACTAATATGGTTAAAAATGATCTCATGGTTATTAGTTAGAGATCGTTGGCCTTAGCAATTAATTCAGCTACATCCAAAACCTTGGTCTTATTTTCTTTATTAAAATGCTTCACGCCATCGGTCATCATGGTATTACAAAACGGACAACCCACTGCAATAATATCCGGATCATTCGATAAAGCTTCTTCAGCTCTTTCGGTGCTTACTTCTTTTGTTCCTTTTTCAGCTTCCTTGAACATTTGAGCACCGCCCGCACCACAACATAAACCATTGGCTCTGCTGCGTTTCATTTCGGCTAATTCTACATCTAATTTTTGAATGATGTCGCGAGGAGCTTCGTACACATTATTGGCGCGACCTAAATAGCATGGATCATGAAAAACAATTTTCTTCCCTTTGAATTCACCACCTTGCACTTTCAATTTTCCTGTATTAATTAATTCTTGTACCAATTGCGTATGATGAACAATTTCATAATTTCCACCAAGCGACGGGTATTCGTTTTTAATTGTATTAAAACAATGCGGACAACCGGTAACGATCTTTTTTACATTGTACATATTGAGTGTAGTGATATTTTGCATCGCTTGCATTTGATAAAGGAATTCATTCCCAGCACGTTTTGCAGGATCGCCACTACAACCTTCTTCACTTCCTAAAATGGCGAACTTAATTCCAACATGATCTAAAATGCGAACAATTGCTTTTGTGATCTTTTTAGCGCGATCGTCAAAGCTACCACTGCAACCTACCCAAAATAAGATCTCGGGAGTTTCGCCGGCTGCGGTCATTTCCGCCATTGTTTTTACTTTTATTATTTTATCGCTCATGGTAAGTTTTTAGTTGGCAGTAACAGTTGGCAGTCGCTTTGTTGGTTTTTTAGAGCCAAATTTTTCTGGATTATTCATCATGCTTCCAAGCAGTTTACCAATTTGCAAGTATTCTTCTACTATTTCTTTATGCTTCTTTTCCTTCATATAACCACAATCTTTCGCAAAATCCAAATGCACCATTGTTTCTGCGCATTCTCCATCACAATCAGTTAGTTTTGAAATAAAGTGTTTTTGATAAAGTCTTTTTCTATATCCCTCTGCAAAATTCGCACAAACTGACCTTGAGGATCTTCTAATTTGACTTGTTAAAGAGTATGTTTCTTCCTTAGGAAAACTTTTTGATTCCTCAAAAATTTCCATAGCAACTTTATATGCTTTTTTATACGCTATCAGATCTTTAAATCCTTGACTACTCATTTTTATTTCGTTTTACTGTTTACTGCAACTGTATACTTTTAATTGCCCACTGCCAACTGCCCACTGCCTACTGCTCCTTCGTCCAATTCGCTCTATCAGCCTGACTAAACTGCCATGGCGCACCGTTGTTCTCAATATTACTGAACATATTATTTAATTCAGCAGGACTTTGACTTTGCTCCATCACTAAAAAGCGACGCATTTCCAAAATGATCTCGAGCGGATCAATATTTACCGGACATTCTTGCACGCAGGCGTTACATGTATTGCAAGCCCAAATTTCTTCTGTGGTGATAAAATCTCCAAGTAACGATCTTCCATCGTCAACAAACTTTCCGCCGTTGGCATCCATGTTCTTTCCAACTTCTGTTAAGCGATCGCGTGTATCCATCATGATCTTGCGTGGAGATAATTTTTTACCGGTAATGTTTTGCGGACAAGCAGATGTACATCTTCCGCACTCAGTACACGTGTAAGCATCTAATAAATTCTTCCAACTTAGATCGTGAACATCTTTGGCACCAAACCTAACAGGATTATTGGGATCTGTTTTTGGTTTATACGCAGGATCAAAATTTGGAGCAACAACATCCGTTACAGCTTCCAACGTAGAGAACTCTCCTTTTAATTTTAAATTAGAATAATACGTATTCGGAAATGCTAATAAAATATGCAAATGTTTTGAGATAGGAAGATAAACCAAAAATCCGAAGATGCCCATGATATGTCCCCACCAACCTATACGCTCAAACAAATGAACAGTTGATGAATCCATTCCTGAAAAAATGTTTTGAAAATTAGAAGAGATAATGAAAGAGGCCGTTCTCATGGTTTCGCCTCTTGCTTGTAATTCAAGATCGGCCGAATTCATCATCATAATGCAAGTGATCAAAAATATTTCCGCGCAAAGAATTAAGTTAGCATCTTTTGTTGGCCAACCTTTCATCTCCGGTTTTTGAAAACGCGCTAAGCGGATGATATTTCTTCTTGATAAAAAAGTAATGGTTGCAATAAATGCCAGAACAGAAAGTATTTCTATAAAATTAATAGTGAATGTATAAAGTCCCGAAAGTGCAGTCCCATCAATGGCATGCCAAATTCTACGATGTCCACCGCTTACACCATCAATTACAATTTCTAATAATTCAATTTGCGTGATAACAAATGCCGCATAAATAAAAAAGTGCATGATGCCGGGAATTGGCCTTACCACCATTTTACTTTGCCCGAAAGCAACTTTAAGCATGGTTTTAGTTCGCTCTCCTTTGTTGGCGGTAAGATCAATATCTTTTCCTATAAGAATATTTCTTCTGATCTTTTTTGCATGAAACGTAAAGAAAGCAGCAACAGAGATGAGCAGAATACTAAATACAACAGGACTCAGCATAGTGAATTATGGTTTCAGTTTTTCTTCTTTCGGTTTCTCAGGTTCATCCTTAGGTTTGTTCTTGTCCTTTCGTCCGAATACCGAGAAGTGAATATAGCGCTCAGGGTTGTAACGAAGATCCTTGAGTAATTTATCAAGATCCTGAGTTGATTTGTTTAGGTTGTTGTATAAACTATCGTTCTTAGCTAATTTACCCATGGTTCCTTGCCCGGCATTTATACCCGCCAATAAAATATCGAGTTCTCTCATGGCCTTATCTAAATTATTAATAGCACTTTTGAGTTCTGATTTAGCAACGCTATCACTTACATTACTGAGATTGCTTAATATATTATCAATTTTTTGGCCGTTCCTGTCAAGATTCGATGTAATTCCATTTAAGTGCGAAAGGATAGAAGAGATCTTTACTTTTTCACTTCCAACAAGATCATCTAATTTATAAGCTGTTTGTTCTAATGTAAGAATTGCTTTTCTTACACTTTCAAAAGATTTATCTAAATTCTCGCGCGTTTTTGTATTAAGAATTGAATTCACAACGGTCATAACCGAATCAATACTTCCAATTAAATTTTCTGCTTTTGCTTTTAAAGGAGCAATTTGTGCGTTAACCGCATTTTGTAAATTTACCTCTGCATCTGCTTCCAATGTATCTCCACTTTTTACAAATTCAGAGCTTTCACTAAAATTGATCTCAACCGCTTTGGTCCCTAAAAGATCGGAACTAATTGCTTTCGCAACTGATCCTTTTGGGATCTGAACATCCTCTGTCAATAAAAATTTTACCAAGACAAATGGTTTACCGTTTCTTTTTAATAATTGAATGCTATTAACCTGGCCGATCTTATAACCGTTTATGAGCAAAGGACTTGCCGGTATCAATCCTTCGATCTTTGGATAAACAGCGTAGAGATAATACTTGTGAGAAAAGAGATTTGAGCCCTTTAAAAAGCTTAGACCCCATATGAACGCTGCAATGGCAAGAACAACAACAGCGCCTATTTTGAATTCTTTACTTAATTTCACAGAAAATAATAAATTTGAATGTCTAAATATAACTAATTTTTATGAGATAGGATTTTATAATTTATGCAAAAATTGAAGAACGAAGAGTTGAAAAGATTAAGTGAAGAAGGGTATAGGAATGCTCATAAAACGCCTATTGTCATAGTTCTTGATAATATCCGAAGTTTGCATAATGTGGGTTCAGCTTTTAGAACGGCTGATGCCTTTTTAATTGAGAAAATTTATTTATGCGGTGTTACGGGCTGTCCGCCCAATAAAGAAATAGAAAAAACTGCGCTTGGAGCAACAAAAACAGTAGAGTGGAGCCATGTAAAAAACACTTTGGACGCTATTAAAGAATTAAAAAAGAACGGTTACAAAATAATTTCAGTGGAGCAGGCAGATAAGAGTACTAAACTTCACAAATTTAAAACGCAAACCAATGAAAAAATTGCCTTGGTTTTTGGTAACGAAGTATACGGTGTTGAACAGGAAGTTGTGGACGAAAGTGACGTGGTGTTAGAGATCCCGCAATTAGGGTCAAAACATTCGTTCAATGTTTCGGTAAGTATCGGAATTGTTTTATGGCAACTTGTAACGGAAAGAATTTCACATGAAAATTAAATTAATATTATTCTTATTTCTGATCGCAATTTTGGCCTCAGCCCAAACCAAAACATGGGAAAGTGATCTTGTTGTGACCTATAAAATGACCAATGCAAGTGGCCAGTCTCTAAATTCGATTGAAGTTAAAAAAGATACCATTCATTACGAATGGATAGAGAAAGAAAAAGTAACGAATAGAATGATCGTTGGCGATACAGCTTTAGAGAATAAACTTTTGAGTGTGATGAATAAATACAAGATCCTGAAATTCAAAAGCGCAAAACCGGCAACTCCCGGACCAAATATTATTCTTACTCATGCTAAAGGACAAACGCGAAAAACAATTGTTATGCCGCAACATATAAAAGCAGGTTCAAAGGAAGAGTTGTTCATTAAGGAATTCATGGAACCAATTTTATTAAAAGCATTTGCGCAAGAGATAAAGGGTTTTCCTAAGTAAAAATTTTCCCAATAAAAAAGGCGGACAGCAATAAGGTCCGCCTTTTTTGATCTTAGGATATTAATTAAATGCAAATGCAACCGCCGAATTCTTTGGTGATCGTACTTGATAAGAAAGTATTAGTTTTTTAGTATCCTTAGCTTGCACAGTAGTTCTCCATTTCAACAAACCACTTATTTCTTCATACTTAGCACCCGATAGTTCTTTTTTCTCAATTACAATGTTCTTGTCTTGAGATAAAGGCAATTGATCCTCAATATCGATCTCGATCTTTTGTGCTCTTGAGTTTTTCATGGTGATCTCATACGTATATTGATGTACTTTATCATTATCAAAGAATTTCTCAAAACTCTTATCTTTTACTTTAGAACGTTTAATGGCAACATTCTTGTCAATTCCCAATGATAATTGAACGGTATCTTCAACACCACCGGTTGCTAAATTTGTTTGACCAATGTATGAACCATCATAATAAATGGAAGCACTTCCACCCAAAGCTATCACATCTTCCCAATCGGGGATCAATGCGGTTAAATACACATTGTTATTCAATTTTGGAATGGCTTTGTAACGGTACATCGTTTTTAGATCCTTCACCATAATGGCTGCATAATGTTCTTTACCATCAGTTGGAATATTATAATTTAATTTTATCTCGTATTCGGTCTCGATCATATTTTCGCTTACCGACGTATAATTGTAAGCAAATTCTGCATCCTTTTCTCCTTCGCGAACTACAACTTCTGCAAGAGAAGAAGGTGCGTCAGCAACCGATTTAGCATCGCCATTACCCCCATAATAATTATTTTTTGCTCTTTGTTTATGCTGGATATAACCCAAATACCAAGGACTCAATTGCGGCAAAGCATAAGAGCGATTTGGATTAGCAGTTGAAAGAACCAATTTCACATTACTCCAATCATTACCCGATTGCTGATGAATTTGCGCTTTAAATGTAAGTTTGATATTTTGTTCGGTTGAAACTGCTCTAAGATCATATGAAGGCATCCAACCTGCATTAGTGATATAATAATTGAAATTTAAATTGGCTTGTCCTGCTTGCTCTGCAATTACATGAACTATCACACGATAATCAACACGTTCAGTTTCGCCTGTGTTATTTTGGTTAGCTAATTCGTTATTGATATTGGCCTGACGTTCTATTAAAGCATTTTTTTTGATCTGAATTTTTTCGCGTTCTTTTTTAAATTTCAATTGCTCCGAATTAATATTGTATAATTTCTCGCGTAAAAATGTAAGTCCTTCTTTTAAGAAAGCAATACTGTCTTTTTTAGATAATCCTTTATATAAGTTATAATTCAAAAGAACACCTTTCTCTGTGGTTAAGGCCTCCGATTTTGAATTGATATCTTCCAAAATATAATCGAGTTCAATAATGCTATCACTTATATTCTTAAGATATTTTTTGAATTTAGCATCGCCGCTCTCTTTGGCTTTTTCAAATTCGGGATAAAAAATAACATGCTGAATATCGGTAATGATAAAACCGCCCGTTCCTCCAACCTGAATGGCCGAAGTATTAATGCAGTTTTCTAATCCCGTAAATACAATGGTATTTTGTCCCGGCATCACATTAACTAATGCGTTTCGGTGAACTTGCGCACCTTGTGTATAAACGATGATCTTTTCAGGTTTTGTTTTTATCAGTTTTTCGGTTTCTGTGGCTTTTGCATAAAACATCGTTATACATAAAAGCAATGCTACTATATTTTTCATAATGATCTTGTTTGTAATTAAGACGCAGAAATGATGAAATTCCATAAAAATGAATCAAAATTCAGGGAGTTTAAACCTCTTTTTATGCTTTTAAACCCTTGTAAATACAGGGAAAAGCACTTTAATGTATTCAACACTCCATAGTTAACAACATTTTGACCTCAAAATCGGCCAAAAAGACCATTACCCTATATTTATTAGCTGTATGAGCACCGGAAAGAAAAATAAATTCAGGGAAACACCTATTCTCGAAACTACGTTTGTTGAAGATTCAGTAGACGAACAAGAAATTGAAGATTATGAACCGGAGGTTAAAAAACCAAAGGAAAAAAAGAACAAACAAAAGGCCGAGAAAAAGGATACTTCGACAAGCTCTGCAACCAAAAAGGAAACTGTAAAGGAAAAGGAGCCTGTTGCAGAAAAAGTTTCTACCAAAGCTACTATTAAAGAACGTTGGGATCAGATCCTAACTATATACAACAAAGAGCAAACTCAAAAGATCATTGGTTTGGCGCTCATTTTGTTCTCAGCATATTTTGCCGTTGCATTTGTGTCTTACTTCTTCACGCATGAGGTTGATCATGATAAAGTAATGGCATCTTTCAGTGAATTTTTTAGTAATGAAGTAAAAGTTCAGAACTGGCTTGGAAAACTAGGTGCATTGATCTCGCATTTCTTTATTTATAAAGGATTTGGGATCGCATCTTTTATTATGGTGCCTGTTCTAGCTTTATTTGGAGTTCAAAAATTAGTTCAACGAAAATTCATAAACATTTCCGCGTTCAATGCAAAGTGGTTGTTCATCATGGTTTGGTCGTCGCTCACCTTATCTTATATTTTCCAAGATCAATTGAATTTTATTGGAGGTGGTTATGGATATTATATCAACGAACAAATAATAAATGTACTCGGTGGAGCGGGATTGTTAGTGATGTTAGGATTCTCAATGCTAACATTTTTAGTATTAGTGATCAATCTTTCATTCAAATTCCCAAAACCTGATCTTGCAGAGAATGGCGCTATTGAAAATGAAACGGCCGAAATAAAACCGGTTGCTGAAACTGTGGTGGATGAAGAAGCAATACGATTAAGCAAAGAAGAAGCAGAACGTTTACACACATTTGAAGTAAAAGCTGCTACCGACGAACCACCATTGAATGTTCACGAAAAAGTGGAGTTAGCCATTATTGATTCGCAATTAGATAAGAACGCACGTGAAGAAATAAAAGAATTATTATTGAATACTGAATCAGAGGTTACTAACGAAGAACGCAAAAAAGGAGAAGCTGAATTTGAAGTGAAAGCAACGGTTGAAGAACCGGTAAATACCGAAGAAGAAAATAAAGCTGCAACTTTAGTAGAGCAATTTGGCGAATATGACCCAACACTGGATCTTGGTTCGTATAAATTCCCGGAGTTCGATCTTTTAGATGATCACGGAACAGGACATGGTAAAGTAAATCAAGAAGAATTAGTTGCCAATAAAGATCGTATTATTAATACCCTAAAAAATTACGGCATCGAGATCGAAAAGATCATGGCAACCGTTGGTCCAACTGTGACGCTTTACGAAATTGTTCCCGCTGCCGGTGTACGTATCTCAAAAATTAAAAATTTAGAAGATGACATTGCTTTAAGTTTAGCGGCACTTGGAATTCGTATCATTGCTCCAATTCCCGGTAAGGGAACAATAGGAATTGAAGTTCCAAATCAAACGCCTGAGATGGTTCCGATGCGTAATATATTAGCATCCGAAAAATTCAATAACTCAAATTACGAATTACCAATTGCTTTAGGTAAAACTATTAGCAACGAAATATTTATTGCCGATCTCACAAAAATGCCACACTTATTAATGGCAGGAGCAACAGGGCAAGGTAAATCAGTTGGATTGAATGCCATATTAGTTTCTCTGCTTTATAAAAAACATCCGGCGCAAATAAAATTTGTTTTGGTGGATCCTAAAAAAGTAGAATTGACTTTATACAATAAAATTGAGCGACACTTTTTAGCAAAACTTCCTAATTGCGAAGATGCCATCATTACCGATAATACCAAAGTAATTCATACACTAAATTCTTTATGTATTGAAATGGATAATCGCTATGCATTATTGCAAGATGCGCAAGTGAGAAATATTAAAGAATACAATACTAAATTCATTAATCGTAAATTAAATCCGGAGAACGGACATAAATATTTACCATATATAGTATTAGTTGTTGATGAGTTCGCCGATCTAATTATGACGGCAGGCAAAGAAGTGGAAACACCAATTGCACGTTTAGCACAACTAGCGCGCGCTATTGGAATACATTTAATTATCGCTACTCAACGCCCTTCAGTAAATATTATTACAGGTACCATCAAAGCAAATTTCCCGGCGCGTATTGCCTTTAGAGTAACAAGTAAAATTGATTCACGAACTATTTTAGATTCGGGTGGCGCAGAACAATTAATTGGAAGAGGGGATATGTTATTGAGTACAGGAAATGATCTTATTCGTATTCAATGTGCATTTGTTGATACACCCGAAGTAGAAAGAATAACCGAATTCATTGGTGCTCAACGCGCATATCCAACCGCATTTATGTTACCTGAATATGTTGGTCCCGAAGGCGAGGGTGGAGTTGGTGAAGTTGATCTTAGCGAACGTGATAAAATGTTTGATGACGCCGCAAAATTAGTTGTGCAATTTCAACAAGGCAGCGCATCTTTCCTTCAACGTAAATTAAAATTAGGGTATAATCGTGCAGGCCGTATAGTTGACCAATTAGAAGCCGCCGGATTCATTGGTCCTTTTGAAGGCTCAAAAGCCCGTGAGGTTTTGGTAAAGGATATGGCTCAGTTGGAAGAAATTTTACAAAAATTAAGAAATAAGTAATTATTTTGGAACTTTTATGAGAATTGATGCCTAAATTGGCACCCTATTTGAGCTATTGAGAATAAAGAACTATGAAGAATTTTTTGATGATATGTTGTTCACTTGTGTTATTGAATGTGAACGCGCAAGATCAAGATCCAAAAGCAAAAGCTATTTTGGATGATCTTAGCAAAACTACAAAAACCTATAAGACCATTACTTCTGATTTTGTGTTGACCATGTTCAACAAGGACAAAAAACAAATTGAGAAACAAACGGGTAAAGTGGTAACAA
>JAHEYC010000137.1 GCA_023251775.1 Sphingobacteriaceae bacterium
GGCTTTGTTAGCAGGTATGACCGAAAAATTGGCGTACGACTTGCGCTCGCAAGAAAAACTCACTGCTTGCGTTACCGTAAAAATTCGTTACTCCGATTTTAATACCTACACCCAACAAATGCGCATTCCTTACACATCACTCGATCATGTATTGATCGAAAAAGTTCAGGAGTTATTCGATAAATTATTTCAAAAGCGTATGCTCATTCGTTTGGTGGGAATAAAATTCAGTCACTTAGTGCAAGGAAGTTACCAATACAATTTATTTGAAGATACCGGCGAATATTTAAAATTGATGCAAGCTATGGATAAGATCCGCAACCGCTTTGGAAGAGATGCCGTATCGCGCGCGGTTGGCATGAATATGCGAAGTATGGATGTTAATCCATTTAATGGAAAGCAAAGAGGCGATAGAACAACAAATGCTACTTAACTGCCACACATATTATAGTTTTTGCTACGGCACTTTGTCGGTTGATGAATTACTTTCGTTGGCTAAACAAGCCGGACATTCGTGTATTGCTGTTACCGATATCAATAATACATCGGCCTGCATCGATCTTGTACGAAAAGCAAAAGAAGAATATCATCTCAAACCTATTTTGGGAATTGATTTTAGAAATGGTGCGCAACAATGTTATGTGGGCATTGCCATGAACAATCAAGGATTCAAAGAACTTAACGATCATCTCTCGCTTCATTTGCACGGTACTATTCCTTTTCAAGAAAAAGCGCCTGAGTTCACTAACGCCTACGTAATTTATCCATTAAAAAATTACAAAGCACAAACACTTCGCGAAAATGAATTTATTGGTGTTTCGGTAAAAGAGCTCGAGAGTTTAGCATTCATCAACGCGCAAAAACACACTAAAAAATTTGTGGCGCAACAACCGGTAACATTTACCGAAAAGAAATTTTACAATGCGCATCGCTTACTGCGCGCTATTGATACTAATAATTTACTTAGTAAATTACCCGAAAGCGAACAAGCAAATGCCGATGAATTGCTGTACACTCATCAAGAATTATATTTTGCTTACGCTTCATACGCCAATATCATTTCAAATACAGCCGCCATTTTAAATTCATGCAGCATCGATTTTACCTATGGAAAATTTGCCAATAAGAATTTAAAATATTTTACCACATCATTGGCCGATGATATAAATTTACTTCGCTCCAAATGCATGGAGAATTTGAGTTATCGCTACACGCATCCCACTCCCGAAGTAATGAAGCGCATTGAAAAAGAACTCGACATCATCCAACAAATGAATTTTGCTTCGTATTTTCTCATTAATTGGGATATTGTGAATTATGCGCAGCATAAAGATTATTATTATGTAGGAAGAGGAAGCGGCGCCAATAGCATTGTAGCATATTTATTACGCATCACCGACGTGGATCCAATTGATCTTGATCTTTATTTCGAACGTTTTATAAATCCTGCACGCACAAATCCACCCGATTTTGATATCGATTTTTCCTGGACCGATCGCGACGATATCACACGTTATATGTTTGATACTTATGGCCACAAACGTACAGCATTGTTGGGCGCATACAATACATTTCAAAAAGATGCAGTGATCCGAGAATTAGGAAAAGTATTTGGTTTGCCCGTTGGAGAAATAGACAGATTACAAGTGACAGATAGTTCGGCGTATAAGAACCTTGATAGCATGAGTAAAATGGTTTTAAGATATAGCCATCTCATAAAAGGTTTTCCAAGTCATTTAAGTATTCATTCCAGCGGAATTATTATTTCTCAAGAAGAGATCACAAATTATAGCGCCACCAGCATGCCGCCCAAAGGTTATCCAACAACACAATTTAGTATGCTCGAAGCAGAAGATATTGGTTTGTATAAGTTCGATATTTTGAGTCAGCGCGGTTTGGCAAAAATAAAAGATGCCATTCACATCGTCAAAGAGAACAAAGGAGTGCAATTGGATATGCATAAAGTTTCCGATTTTAAAGATGATGAACGCATTAAAGAATTATTGCGCGAAGGAAAGACCATCGGATGTTTTTATGTAGAATCTCCCGCCATGCGCATGCTGCTTTCAAAATTACGAGCCGACGATTATTTACGCTTGGTGGCCGCAAGTTCTATTATTCGTCCGGGTGTTTCAAAAAGCGGAATGATGCGCGAATATATTGTCCGCTTTAGAAATGAACACTTGCGAAAAAAAGCACGCGAAACTTTGCCGGTATTGTACGATCTGCTCGAAGAAACGTATGGCGTAATGGTTTACCAAGAAGATGTGATAAAAGTAGCGCATTTATTTGCCGATCTTACGTTGACCGAAGCCGATTATTTACGGCGAGGCATGAGTTGGAAATTCAAACAACGAAACGAATTTCATGTGGTGAAAGAAAAATTCTTTACTAATTGCGCAAAAAAAGGCTACAATGAAAAATTAGTGAATGATATTTGGGTGCAAATAGAAAGCTTTGCCAATTTTGCGTTCTCAAAAGGACATTCGGCAAGTTATGCCGTTGAAAGTTATCAGGCCTTATATATTAAAGCGTATCATCCCATTGAATACATGGTGGCCACTTTGAATAATGGCGGTGGTTTTTATCGCAAGGAATTGTATTTGCACGAAGCGCGTTTGCAAGGAGCCACCGTAGTTTTACCGTGTGTAAATAATAGCGGTGCGCTTTGTTATTTGGTCGACAAAACAATTTATCTTGGTTTTGGAATGATCAATGAGGTAGAACATCGCACGCACGAATTGATAATAGAAGAAAGAGAAAAAAATGGTGCTTATCTGGATGTGGATGATTTTTTAAAACGTGTCCCTATTTCGGTAGAGCAAATGCGTTTGTTGGTGAGAGCAGGCGCTTTTAGATTTACGGGCAAAAATAAAAAAGAATTATTGTGGGAGATCCACGCTTTGATAAATCCTCAAAAGCAAAGGGAAAAAGAGTTGTTTGAGATCCGACCAAAGACCTGGAAATTCCCCACACTTAACGAATCGCCCATTGACGAAGCCTTTGATCAAATAGAACTTTTGGGTTTCTCCTTATGTTCTCCGTTCGAACTTCTAAAAGAAAAATTAACGAGCAAATTGCTTTCAAAACAATTAGGCGCTTATGTAAATAAAGAAGTGATCATTGTTGGATATTTGATCACAGTAAAAACCACCTACACAAGTAAAGGCGACAAAATGTATTTTGGAACATTTATAGATACCGAAGGCGCATGGATAGATACCGTTCATTTTCCTCCTTCTGCCCGAACATTTCCGTTCATTGGTCCGGGCTGCTACGAATTAAAAGGAAAAGTAGTAGAAGAATACGATTTTGTAAGCATTGAGGTAAATGCCATGAAACGCTTATCGGTTATTGATCGCGAGCGTATGCCCGAGGCTGAAACTCAAGCCAATGCGTAAAACAGAATTTCTACAGAATTTTATTTTACATTTACCATAAGTAAAAAACCGCCTTGAAATTACTATTGATAGAAGACGAAAAAGATCTTGGTGAGACCATGACAAATTTTCTTTTGAAAGAAGGTTACGTTTGCGAATGGGTAACCAAAGCAAATGATGCAAAAGAAAAAGTGGCCATGTATGAGTACGACTGCATTTTGGTTGACATTGGTTTACCTGATGGTAACGGATTGGATGTTATAAAAGCTGTAAAAAAGCAAAATAAAAAAGCGGGTATCATTATCATTTCGGCAAAAAATTCGGTGGATGATAAAATTGAAGGTTTAGATATTGGCGCCGATGATTATTTGGCAAAACCATTTAATTTAGCAGAATTGAATTCAAGGATACGCTCGGTTTTACGCAGAAGAAATTTTGAAGGAAGCGATGAGATCGTTTTGAATGAGATAA
>JAHEYC010000015.1 GCA_023251775.1 Sphingobacteriaceae bacterium
AATCGCCAAACAGAACTTTATTCGCATCATTTGGCGCCACCGCTAAACCAAATGCGCATTCGCCATATCCCCAATTACGATCTCCTCCTTGCCCGCTCCAACCTGTAACAATATTTGAATTGGAAGCTGTTGTAAATACATGAGTCCAATTTGTTCCGGCATTTGTTGTTTTTAAAACATCGGGATATCCGGTTGAATTACTTCCTGCTAAATACACTGTATTTATATCAGCATTTGCCATACCAACAAACATTGGAAAATCATTGGTGTAATTTATTCCTGTATTTTTTGGAACCCAATTTCCTGAACCATAATCGCACGAGAAAACATTTTTTGGAAAACTAGGATAATCAGATCCAACTACACCAACATAAACGTTAGCTGTTAATGATGTTAAACAAAAGAAACGCGTTGTTGCACCATTTTTTGCACCCGCGAACGACCATAGACGTTCGGTAGCAGGAATGCCGGTAATTGTTGAAGTACTCCAAGTGGATCCGGCGTTAGTTGAAACAAGCAAACCGTCATTTGTTCCGATGTAAATATTGTTGTTGTCCCAAAATACTCCTCCAACCACATTTCCAGCACCGGCATTTGTTGCTGTGTGAATACTTGTAAATGTATTTCCTCCGTTACTCGAAAAATGAATTTCTCCATAATACGAAATGATCACACGACTTGGATTGTTGTAATCTGCATCAATGGTAAATGTTTCTTCGGTATTATCAGGGTTACCTGACAAAGCTGTCCATGTTACACCATTATCGTTACTTTTCATTGGGACGATCATGTTATTAGCATAACTTACACTGTACAATAGTCCAACGCTCGATGTAAAACACACTTTCGAATTATGTCCGCCAATAAGTTGTTTAAAATGCACTTGATCGTAAGAGTTTCCGTAATTGGTTGTGTGAAATAACTCGCCCATATCACACGAAATATAATATTCGCTGTTATTTGCCGGATTAATTGCACAGGCAAATAATGCTCCGCCTCCGCCAATTCCTCGCGATTGAAAAGAATTTATTTGCGCGCTTGCAAAAAAATAAAATAAACAGGTGACACTGAGTAATAATTTTTTCATGATGTTTAATTATTTGAATTGACCAATTTATAACTATGCTTGGCGTACTTTGTTCGGATGTTCACAATGTAAACACCATTGGGAAAAGAAGACAGATCAATATCCGAGATCTTTGTTTCGTTGGCTTCTCTATAAACTAATTCTCCTAAAATATTCATGATCTCTATTTTATTATTCACGCTCGATCCCGCAATATGAAACTTTCCATTATCTGTTGGATTGGGATAAATAGAATAATTTTCTTTTACATCGAGTTCGCTCTCATGTAAACCAACGTAAGCCGACCAAATGCTATCGGCATATTCGGGATGATCGATAAATGGATTCCTATTGTGCTGGAACAAATAATAAATAGAATCGTTTCGGGCAATTTCTTTTGCGCTAACAGGATCACCGTGATGCCATGTCATTAAAACGGTAAGTTGCCAAGGTAAAATAGTGCTTTTATTTGTGGCCGGGGAATTTCCCCAACTTGCCGATTCCACATCATAGCGCGTTGACATGTAAAAATAACTTCGAGCTATATCGCCTTTGATATCATTTATGGGTTCAAAAACAACTCCCATATAACCTGCATCACCGCAATTTCCCATTTTGCTCCAATTAAGACTGGTATATGTAGGCGTTAAAACTGTGCCAAAAGGATAATCACCACGTTTACTATTCACAAAACCATCACTTGGATAAATATGAAAAAGATCTGAATTGGGTCCGCTTACACTATTGAACCAATTTTGTGGCCAAGTGTATTCAATATCAAAGCAATCACTTTCGATCAATGGGTTGCCACATTGCATGGTAACAAATGTGTATTCATAATTTTGTGGGCCGCTAGGAACATATCCATAAATATCCCACACTTTACCATTTGGTTTGGCGTCGGTTTTTTCAAAGGCCGACCATAAGCTGCTTACAGGAATTACCGTATGATTATCGATGATAAAATGTAAGCCGTTAAATAATGGAATGCCCGTTAATCCACTTACTGAAGTATAATAGTTCGGTGGGATCTGACCAAAAGTTAGAATTGGCAAAAGCATTATAAAAACGAATAAGTTCTTCATTATTCAAATATACAAAAAGCTATATTTGTATTGCTGCTTTGCCAAAAATTAAACATAAAGAACTTATCGACCTGCTACAGCAGGCTTATTCGGCCGAGAAAGCCGCAGCCTTTGCCTATATTGGACATGCGCGCTCTGTTAAAAATGTGGACGAAAAAAAAGCCATCAAACAAATTGAAGATGATGAATGGCATCACAGAGCAACTGTTTTAAAAATGATGCAACAATATGATATTCCTATCTCAAAATACTATGAAGTACGATTTTATATCATTGGAAAAATAATTTGGTACAGTTGTTACGTTATTGGATGGTTCATGCCTTTTTATTTTGCGGGACGTTTAGAAAGCGGGAATGTGTGCGAATATTTTAGGATGAAACAATTCTTTAATTCGCTTGGTATAACCGAACATGATGTAACGCTTTACGATATGGGCATCAAGGAAAAAGAACACGAAGTTTATTTTTTGGAAAAGATAAAGAACAAAAAAATGCTTCCCTTCTTCGAGAAATTATTTAGTTGGGGGAACAAGAGCAGTTTTAATAATGTGGATCTTGATAAAAAATATCCTGTAGAAAAGTCGGACGTTTACTGTAAGAAAGACTGATCACTTTAAACTCAACAACCATTTCACTGCTTCGTTGCGGTCGTTAAAAACCTTAACAGGATGATTGTAAATAGAAACAGTGCTTTTTAAATAAAAAGTGGCAATGATGCGTTGATGTAATTCTTTAACGACGATCGCCTCTGCTTTCTTTTCGGAAATATTTGCAATGAATGCTTTCGCCTCTTTTGTAAGTTCATGCATCGATTCGCGAGCATCCACCAAAACTTTCATCTCTTTACCATTCACTAATTGTTTGGCAGCATTATAATGTGCTTTTGCCTCATCAAGATCGATCTTAAGATCATTATCAATGAATTTGATCTCTAGAAGTCCTTCAGGAGTAACCGAAATAAGTGAAGTATTAGTGCTGATTTGCATCCAACCAAGTTAGCAAAGATTATTGTAAAATCCTAATTAGACGATAGTATGATCTATTTAAGCGGTAATTTTCGCCAAGTGGTCGGTTTACTTGGTCTCTAACAGCATGGCTTCCAGCTCGGTTTTTCCGATCTTCTTTTCGATGAAGGCCGTTTTACGTCGTTTGTTGAAGGTAAAATAGGTGGCAGGAATTGAGCCTGTCCAACGTTTATCTATCTTATCAATAAAATCATTTCCATTTATTTCATCTAACAGAACGCATTCGGCTTTGTAATTATTTTTTACAAGAAATGGGTTCACTTTTTTTTCGAGCTCCTCTTTAAAATCCAAACTTACCATGATGACTTTTACTTTTTCGTTCTTATGACGCACGGCAAACGAATCGATCTCGGGTAATTCTTTTATGCAAGGCAAACACCAGGTGGCCCAAAAATTTAATACATACACTGTATCATTGGTTTGATCAATGCGCTTTAGCAGATCGCCAATTTTGTAAACAGCACTCACGCGTTGTGAATGTGCAAAACAAACCGCCAACAAAATACTAAAGAGTATGTTTATCCTTGTACTCATATTCTTTTATCAATGTTCTTATATCAGTTATCAAACGCGCCACCTCAACGCTATCGGTTCCATCGTAAAATCCACGAATGTGTTTTTCTTTATCAATCAAAGCAAAATTTTGCGTGTGAATAAAATCATCCACGCCTCCGTCACCCTCCTCTACGGTAAGCATAAAACTTCTTCGCGTAAGTTCGTAAAGATCTTTTTTACTTCCTGTAGCAAACCACCATTTATCATCATTTACTCCGTAATTCTTAGCATGCTCAGCCAATTTCGGAACAGAATCCGTTTCAGGATCTACAGTTAACGAAAGTATCATAAGATCGTTGCGATCTTTGAACGCTTTATACACGTGAGTAAGTTCGCGGTTCATAATAGGACAAATACTTTTACAGGTTGTAAAAAAACTATTGCTCACATATATTTTTCCCTTAAGATCTTCTTGTGTAAAGGTTTTTCCATACTGATTCACAAAAGAAAAATCGGCAATGGTATGATAGGTTGTATCATCGGTCTTTAAAGCGTGTTTTGGTCCAAAATAAGGAAGCGTTCTTAAAGGCTGATCCTCTTTTTTATTGTAAAAATACCATCCTGCAAAAACACCCAACACAAGAACAATAAAAATAACGACCAAATTCTTTGAATTCATAATTACAAAGGTAATCACTAATTTTATACCAAATCTACATTTAGTATTAGATATGGCAATTTTTAACGGGAAGAAAAATAATGAGACCGAATTAGGTTTTGGAAGTAAGAACTATAAAGACTCGGTGAGGTTTTTGAACATCGATGGCACTGTTAACGTGAAGCGAACCGGAATGGGGATGGCTAATCTTGATCCTTATCATTGGCTCACCACAATTCCATTCAAAAAATTCATTTTCATCACACTTGGATTTTATACCATCGTCAATCTGTTCTTTGCGAGCATTTATTTTACGCTTTGTTATAATAGTTTTGGTGGCTTAGAATCAAGCAAAGGCTCTGAGCGATTTCTAGACCTTGTTTATTTCAGTTCTCAAACCATTACAACGGTGGGTTATGGACATGTATATCCCAAAGAACATTTGGCAAGTTTAATAGCTTCGTTTGAATCGTTATTTGGATTAATGTTATTTGCCATTGTTACAGGTGTTTTGTTCGGTCGTTTTTCTCGTCCAAAAAATTCCTTATTGTACAGCAAAAATATTTTATTGGCGCCGTATAAAGATATGACCGCACTTATGTTCAGAGTAGCAAACACCAAGCAATACGAACTTATTGAGAACGAAGCTAACGTGGTGATGACCATCAAAAATCCAACAACAAACAAACGCGAGTTCTTTAGCTTGCCGCTTGAGTTGGATAAGATCAACTTTTTGGCATTAAGTTGGACCATTGTGCATCCAATTGATGAAAAAAGTCCGCTCTATGGTTTAAGTATTACTGATCTGCAAGAGCGCGATGCGGAGATAATTATTTTAATAAAAGGAATTACCGATACCTTTTCGCAAACTGTATTTTCGCGCCAATCGTATAAAGCTTCTCAATTTTTGGATAAACGAAAATTTGTGCCTGTTAAACAAGATGTTAACGAAAAGGGTCGAGTTATCATTTCTCTTGAGGATATACACGTTTTTGAGAATGTTTAATGTTAAAATTTCTTAATCATTTTTTTGGCATTCCATTTGTATTGCTAAATTTGTTAACCTAGTAAATTAGCTATGAAAAATATTGCTCTATCATTTTTAGTGCTGTGTTCGTTTACGATAAATGCACAAAAACCATTCTCCTTTACCATCAATGGAGAAGTAACAAAATACACCAAACCGTATATTTATCTTCATCACAAATGGGATAATGTAGATTTTACAGATTCCATAAAAGTAAAAGGCGGTAAATTTAGTTTTATCGGAAAAAGTGAGGAATCCAATATGTATTGGTTCACTACCGAAAATAATATTCAACACCAACCAAACATGATCTTCTTTGTTGACGAGGGAAAGATCAGTGCTAAATTAAAAGGTGATTCAATATTTGCATCGAAGATCGTAGGTGGACAAACACAAAAAGATCAATTGGATTATCAAGCATTAATGGCTTCTTTCATAAAAAAGCAAATGGATCTTCAGGCAGAATTCAACAAGGCTCAAGCAGAGGGAAGAACGGATATTACTACGGCTGTAAGTGAAAAATATCAAAAGCTTAATCAAGAGTATATCACTGCTTTAAAAGATTTTGTGAAAGCTCACCCTAAGTCTGCCATCAGCGGTTGGATCATTTATCGTGATCTTAATAATCCAAATATCCCCGTTGAGCATTCTGTGGAAGCTGCATCTTATCTCGACAAATCATTTATGGCAACAAAATTCGGAAAGCTTGCAACCGAGCGAATTGAATTATTAAAAGGTTCAACAATTGGATATGTAGCAACCGATTTCACACAAAATGATATGAATGATAAACCGGTTAAATTATCGAGTCTTCGCGGTCAATATGTATTGGTTGATTTTTGGGCAAGCTGGTGTCGTCCTTGTCGCGCCGAAAACCCAAATGTTGTTGCATCGTACAATAAATTCAAAAGTAAAGGGTTTACTGTATTAGGTGTTTCGTACGACCAGGATAAAGCTCGTTGGATGGATGCTGTTACACAAGATGGACTAACCTGGACACAAGTTAGCGATCTTAAAGGATGGGGTAACGAAACCGCTAGACTGTTTGGTATCACAGGAATTCCATCAAATTTACTATTAGATAAAGAAGGTAAAATAGTTGGTAAAAACCTTAGAGGACAAGCCCTCGATGAAAAATTGGAAGAACTTTTAAAATAAATCCCCCCATCACTAAAAATTGAATAAATTTGTGCCCGTTATGATAAAAAAAGATCTGTTAAGCCTGTGCTTTTTATGTATTGCTAGCCTTGCTGTTAAAGCCCAAGAACCGGTTGTGATGACCGTTAATGACAAGCCTGTTACAAAATCAGAGTTTGAAGCTGTTTTTAATAAAAATAATACCAAAGAAAAAACAGATGCAAAGTCGGTAAAAGAGTATGCCGACCTTTATTCATTATTTAAAATGAAAGTATTGGAAGCTGAAAGTATGGGGCTTGATACATTGGTGTCGTTCAAAAATGAGTTGAATGGTTACAGAAAACAATTAGCTGCGCCTTATTTAACCGATAAGAACACCAATGAGAATTTACTCACCGAAGCTTACGAGCGTTTAAAAGTAGAAATAAGAGCGAGTCATATTTTAATTCGTTGCGATGAATCCTCTTTGCCAAAAGATACTTTGGAAGCATGGACGCGTGCGAACCTCATCCGTAATGCGATCTTAGGTAAGATGCCAACTAATGCGCAAATTGCCGAATACGATAAACTATTAAAGAATACAACAGAGATCACTTCTCTTTTTAGGAGAAAAGACAGTACCACCTATAAAATAAAGATAGGTGCAATAAAAAATCTCGCAACTAATGTCACAAAAAACCCTGATAGATTTGTGGCTTTGGCGCCATTTACAAGCGATGATGCTTCGGTAGTTGACAACAAAGGCGATCTTGGATATTTCACCTCCATGGATATGGTTTACCCTTTTGAGAATGCAGCCTATACTACAAAAGTAGGAGAAGTAAGTAATATTGTAAGAAGTAAATTCGGATACCATATTTTAAAATCGTTTGAAAAACGCAATAGCAGAGGCGAGATCTTAGTGGCACATATCATGGTAAAGATCCCAAAAGGAGCAACCGAACAAGATAAAACAAACGCGAAAGCCAAAGCAAAAGAATTATACGACAAAGTAAAAGCCGGCGAAAAATTTGAAGAGATAGCACGTCAATTTAGCGATGATAAACAAACAAGCGATCAAGGCGGACAATTACAACCTTTTAAAAGCGGACGTTTCCCAAAATCGTTTGAAGATGCGGCCTTTGCTTTAAAGAACAACAGTGATATAAGCGAACCGGTAGAAACACAATATGGTTGGCATATAATTAAACGCATTGATAAAAAAACACTTCCTCCTTTTGCAGATATGAAAAATGATCTGAAAGCAAAAGTAAGCCGCGATTCACGTTCTCAAATGGGAAAGGTTGCTTTGGTAGCCCGTGTTAAAAAGAATAACGGATTTAAAGAGAATTTGAAAGCCCGCGATGAATTCAAAACAATTATTGACTCAACGTATCTTCAGGCAACTTGGCATACCAAGCGTGCACAATCATTAGGAAATAAAGAAATGTTCAACCTTGGAGGCAGATCATATACACAAAACGAATTTGCAAAATATCTTGAAACTCAAATGACCATCAGAACACAAGATGATGCATGGGAAGTTGCAAAACCAATGTACAATAAATGGGTTGAAGAGTGTGTGGTTGCTTTTGAAGATTCGCAATTAGAAAAAAATTATGTGGAATTCAGAAACCTTGTTCGCGAATATCGTGAAGGAATATTATTGTTCGATCTTACCGATCAAAAAGTGTGGAGCAAGGCTGTGAAAGATACAACCGGTTTGAAAAAATATTACGAAGAACATAAGAATTCGTATCAATGGGATGAGCGCGCTGATGTTACAAACTACAAATGCGTGAATGATGTTATTGCGAAAGACGTGAGAAAAATGTTGGCGGCTAAAAAATCTGATAAAGAGATCTTAGAGGTTGCAAATAAAACATCGCAATTGAATCTAAGCATTGAAAATATATTTTATCTTAAAAATGAGAAGCCTATCATTAATGCAAATTGGAAAGCAGGAATTGTTGCCGAAAATTTTGAAGATCCAAATGAAAAAAAGGTTGTTGTAATTGTTGTGAACAAGATCTTACCTATGTCGCCAAAAACATTACCTGAGTGTAGAGGAATGGTTACAGCCGATTATCAAAATCATTTAGAAACAGAATGGTTGAATTACCTTAAAGGCAAATACAAGGTTAAGATCAATGAAGATGTTTTAAAGACCATCAAGTAATAAAAAAGGCCTCGAAAGGGGCCTTTTTGCTGGGCATTTGCACCATCTATTGAAAAACCCTTACCACTTATTGTATTAACGCACTATTAGCTCTTTTTTTGCTATCTTTAAATCATTAATGGTTAGATATTTAGGAATAATTCTTTGTTTCCTTTCGATCAATGTATTTGGTCAATGTCCGGGTATTCAATCTAACGTAACTATAGGACTCGATTGTGTTACCGGAAAAGCAACTATGACTGTGCAAGTAACTAATGGCCTTCCGCCCTACTCGTTCACTTGGGCACCATCGGTTAGCACTACATCAGTTGCCTTTAATTTAAATACCGGTGTTTATAATGTTACCATTAAAGATGCCAATAATTGCATTGGTTTTACACAAGGCATCATCAATCTCACATCGTTGATGGATATTAATTTTACAAGCAGTCCACTCACAAAAAGTGTTTCTTGTTTTGGAGGAAGCGATGGTGCAATAGTTGCAGCAATTGTTGGAAGCGCCATTACGCCGCCATTTACGTATACTTGGAACACAAGCAGCAATAGTAATAGTATTACAGGTATACCGGCAGGAGTATACACACTTAGCGCATCCGATGCAGCAGGTTGTACAAAAACCTCAACCTATAATGTGATACAACCAAATCCTATCACCACAAAATTCACGAACTCTATAAGTTGTTTTGGTGGAACTGTAAATGCAGTTCTTACAAGCACAGGCGGAGTTGGAAATCTAAGTTATACCGTAAATGGAAGTCCTATAGCAAGTAATACTATCACTAATGCCTCTGCCGGAACTTATACCGTTATCACAAAGGATGTGAACAATTGCACTCAAATAAATATCATCACGCTTAACCAACCTACACTTGCTCCCGTGTTTAATTTTAATATTACGCAGCCAACATGTCCAACATCGAGTAACGGCGGACTCAACGTGACCATTAATAATATGCAGGGGCCATTTAATTATACATGGACAGCCCCAACCAATACAAATTCTTTTCTTACTAATATTCCTATGGGAATTTATACACTCACGGTAAAGGATGCTGTGAATTGTAAATTCACAAATACAGTAAGTGTTGTTCCCATTGCAAATATTCAAACAACCTTTATCACAAAACCCGAAACGTGTAGTGCAGCTGATGCAGCCGTAACAATAAATGTTACCGGTGGCGCATTACCCCTTACCTTTTCTGTAAGCCCTTTTCCTTCTCAAAGTTCAAATACATTCAGTAATCTCACAACAGGAACTCATTCGGTTATTATAACCGACGCTAATACTTGTTCGTTGGTGAGTACATTTAGTATTGGGAATACGAGTCCTGTATTATTATCTATTGCTTCAAAAACAGATATTTTGTGTTACAATAATTGTGATGGTAAATTGATCATGAATGTTTCTAATGCCATTGCGCCTGTGACATTTAGCTTGACAAATCTTCCAACCTATACAACAAACAACATCACCAATATTTGTGCAGGAACTTATACCATACGAGTGATCGATAATATTGGATGTTATGCCACAACAACTGCAACATTTACAAATCCTGCGCCGTATAGTTTTTCTGTAACAGGAAATTCTCCGATCTGCGTAAGCAAAAGTGCAACACTTATTGGACAAGCCAATGGAGGAACTGCGCCGTATACATTTAGTTGGATGCCGGGCGGAGCAACAGGTCCTAATGTTATTGTTTCTCCAAGCCTAACCACCACATTTAGTTTGAATGTATTTGATGCGAATGGATGCACATTAAATGCCGAAACATTTACAGTAAATGTAAGAGCACCAATAACCGTTTCGGTAAGTCCGCAAAATACAGGTATTTGTCCGGGAACAACCGCACAAATTACACCTTCAGTAACAGGTGGCGATGGAAATTATACCTATTTGTGGTTGCCCGGAAATATCACCACACCAAGTATTTTTTTAGCGAGTCTTACAAATCCAAGTTATACATATATTGTGAGTGATGCGTGTGGAAGTCCAACCGCAACAACCGTTATCAATCTGCAAATATTTCCTGTAACAGTTCCAACGTTCAGCACCGATACAGCCATTGGTTGCCAGCCTTTGTGTGTGAAGTTTAAAAATACAACACCAAACTCCATAAATCATTATTGGAATTTTGGTGATATGCCTTTTGAGCAAAATGTGCAAGATCCGTTTTATTGTTATACTCGCAGTGGTAAGTTCAATGTAAAACTTTCGTTGACCGATATCAATGGTTGTAAAGTAAGTGCAACTTATAGCAATTACATCAATGTGCTTCAACAACCAAAACCAAATTTCATTACAAAGCCCGAGGTACTTTTAGATGATATGGGCGAAGGAAATTTAGTGAACACAAGTTCCAATGCCACAACGTATAAATGGTACATTGATGGAGCTTACCAAGGAACTTCAACAAACATTAGCATTCATTTTAATGATACGGTGTGTTATATCATAAAGCTCATTGCTAATAATTCAAATGGATGTAAGGATTCAACCGCACGTTTAATTTGCATCAAACCCGGTTTCACATTCTATATGCCAAATACCTTCACGCCAAATGGTGATGGACTGAATGATGTATTATTACCTTTCGGTCGTTCGTGGGTTTCGGATAATTATAAATTCAGAGTATTTAACCGCTGGGGGCAATTGATCTTCCAAACAAAGAATATTTCGGAGGGTTGGGACGCAAAACTCAGAGGCTCTCCTTGCCTAAATGATGTGTATGTTTGGATGGTTTCGGTAACTGATTATTATGGTAATGAGCATAGTTATCAGGGCACGGTTGACTTGTTAAGATAAGGCCAAAAAGACCCTTGGAACATTCGATGGCAATTCGTACTTTTGTTTAAAATTATTCTAAATAGTGAGGTCCTCTTCATCCATACTCATAGCCGATAAAAATTTTCTCACCCGCGTAGGTTTGGAATTATTAGTGGGCGAGCTCAGGGGTTTTGAAGTAGTACCTTCTGTTTGCGGAGATAAAAAAGATCTTACAAGTCAAATTTCCCTTTCAAAACCTGATCTTGTTCTGGTTGATTTTTCATCATTAGGAATTAGCATTGCCGAATTAAATCAGATCACAAGCACTCATAAAAAAACAAAGTTCATCGCCTTCAGTTCTATCATGAATAAGAACGAAATGAATTCTGTTTTGAATTGCCGTATCAATGGCTATTTGCTTAAAGAGTGCGAAAAGGCCGAGATCTTAGAAGCTATAAACGCGAGTTTGAAAGGCGAAAAATTTGTTTGCGGAAAGATCGTTTCGCTTCTAACTACTGAAAAAGAAATAAACTCTAACAACTCTTATATCAAGACTTTAAAGTGCGATGGTTTAACTGTTACTGAAAGAGAGATAGAGATCATTGTTGAAATATCGTTAGGACTTTCGAATAAACAAATTGCCGATAAACTGCATTTAAGTACACATACTGTGAATACACATCGCAAGAACATCATGCTCAAATTAGGCGTAAATAATACCGCGGGCATTGTTATTTTTGCCGTTAAAAATCAATTGCTCGAGACGAATTTTTCCCTTTAATTTATTTAACTGATTTTCAATTAGTTAACTTCTAAAAGTTTCATTTTATCATTAGCTTGCCACGCATCCTCGCTTCGCCGAGGTAAGGTTTTTAGCCACGAATTTCACTAATTAACACTAATCTGGGTTTATAAAAATTTCACCAATCTGTGTGTATGCTTAATTAAACACAGATTAGTGAAATCTAGGCATTTAGATTGGTGCTAATTCGTGAAATTCGTGGCTAAATGAGGTGAAGAGCAGCGTAGCTGCGAGGAATTCTTACGATTAAATCCTTATCTTTGGCCCTTTAAAATTAAACATGACCTATTTAGATTTTGAGAAGCCCATCCAGGATTTGGAGACCGAATTAAGTAAGCTGAAAGAGGTGGCTGCCAAAAGCAAAGTTGATCTTAGCGAAAAGATCAAGGAGATGGAAGCTAACATCCAGATAAAGATCAAAGAAGTTTACAGCAACTTAACGGCATGGCAAAAAGTTCAGGTGAGCCGTCACCCCGAACGACCATACACCTTAGAATATATTGAGACCATAACCAACAAAACGTTTATTGAATTACATGGCGACCGCACTGTTGGTGATGATAAAGCTATGATAGGAGGTTTTGGTACTATTGATGGTGAAGCGATAATGTTCATAGGGCAGCAAAAAGGTATCAATACTAAGATGCGTCAGATCCGCCGTTTTGGAATGGCAAATCCTGAAGGCTATCGCAAAGCATTACGGTTAATGAAGCTCGCCGAAAAATTCAACAAACCCATTGTAACATTTATTGATACACCGGGTGCTTATCCCGGATTAGAGGCCGAAGAGCGCGGACAAGGCGAAGCAATTGCACGAAATCTTTTGGAGATGGTTCAATTAAAAGTGCCTGTTATTTGTATCATTATTGGCGAAGGCGCAAGTGGCGGTGCTTTAGGAATTGGTATTGGTGATAAAGTTTTGATGTTAGAAAATACATGGTACTCTGTAATTTCTCCTGAATCATGTTCATCCATTTTATGGAGAAGTTGGAATTTTAAAGAAGTTGCTGCAGAAGCATTGAAATTAACGGCGCAAGATATGAGTAAGAATGGTTTGGTGGATGGAATAATAAACGAACCTGTAGGAGGAGCACATCGTAACCACGAACAAATGTTTGAAACTGTAAAAGAAGAAATAAAAAAACATTTAGTCGCATTAAAAAAATTAAAACCCGAAGAGCGCATCGATCAGCGTATTGCTAAATTTTCGGCAATGGGTGTTGTTCACGAATTAGAAGATTAAAAAAATTAAAAATTAATAAAAATGGCAGATACAGGCGATATTAACGTAGGCTCCGTGATAAGATTCAATGGAGAATTAGTTCAGATAACTGATTGGCAACACAGAACTCCCGGAAATTTACGCGCGTTCTATCAAGCAAAGATGCGCGTGCTTTTAACCGGAAAACAAACCGAGAACCGTTTTAGAAGTGGCGAATTGGTAGATGTTGTACGTGTAGAGTACCGACAAATGCAATACATTTATGCCGAAAATGATTTTGCGGTAGTGATGGATCCGGAAACATTCGAACAAATACATTTGAACATGAGTATGTTTGGCGACTCGGCTAAATTTTTGAAAGAGAATATGGAAGTAAAAGTTGTCTTTGAAGAAGGAGATACGCCAATTTTAGCAGAGGTTCCTAATTTTGTAGAAGCGCAAGTAACCTACGCAGAGCCCGGTGTAAAAGGAGATACAGCAACTAACACATTAAAGCCTGCAAAAATTGATACAGGAACTGAAGTTATGGTTCCGCTTTTTGTAAATGAAGGTGATTGGATTAAAGTTGATACGCGCATTGGCGGATATGTTGAACGAATAAAAAAGTAATTGTGATCAAAACAAAAAAAGCCTCAGAAATTTCTGAGGCTTTTTTGTTTGACGAGCAGTTCTTACTCAACAATAAGTTTTTGAGTTACTCTGGTTTTACCTTTTGTAAGTGATACAAAATAAACGCCACGCTTCATTCCTGAGATATTTATTTCATTTTGCTCTTCAATGTTTTGTTTTTCAATTACTAATTGTCCAAGCATATTTCGGATCTCCAATCTCATATTCTTATCTACATTATTCACGCGTATAATTACTTTATCTTTTGCAGGATTTGGTTGCAAGATCAAATTTGCAATACCTTCATTATTTATTTCATTAATACCTACTCCATTACATGGCGATACAAATCGTGGTTCAATTCCAAAAAAACCTAAGTTGTTGTTCAAAGGACTAAGTGCGCCTCCTGCCAAACTTTGCGTTACATAAAGCGTACTCGCGTTTGGTGCCGGTGTTGCTCCTAGAGGAAAATATCCCGGTGATCCGGGCATTTGTGCTAAGCCAACATAATATAAACTTCCACCTGTAAAATTAACAGGGGTAAAATTAAATGTAAAAAATTGATCAAGATCTGCATTAGAAATTACTAATGTGTTTGAAGTGGCTTGAACAATACCAGTGCTATTACATACTACCGCATAAACAGATCTTCCGACATTGGAAACACCACTGCTAATAGCAATATACGCTGATGTAAGCACTTCGTTTGCGGCCGTGGTGAATTTACTGTAAATAACTCCCGAGCCTGTATTGAATCCAACACCGGAGCTATACGAAGTTGGTGCAAAACTTGCGGGACCGGTTGCAATTACATCACACGTTACACTTTGCGTAAAATTAACAAGGTTATTCGCGTTATTTTGATCATTAGCGATCGACACTGCAATTTGACTTATACCCAAAACTGTTGGATTATACGAAGGAAATAATACAGTTGTACTTGCTCCGGCCGCTAGCGATGGCACATTAACTGCAGCAGTAAATGCATTGCTTCCAACAATGTTAAGATCAACATTAATATTATTTTTGGTGATATTACTTCCGTTAAAAACATTCGCACTAATAGTATGCGTTAAACCGGTTTGTTGCGAAACTTTACCCGGGGCATTTACAATAAGTACTGCTGCTTCGTTGGTAAAAGAATTTGGAGTTCCAAATCTGAATAAGGGCCGAAAGGTTGTCAATGATAAAGTATTTGCTCCAGGTAATGTTGGCGAAGTATTTGTAGCGCCGCAATTAGTTGGCGAACTTGTGAATGCTGTATAAATAGCTGGACCTGCCGAAAACTGAGTTCCCTCATATTCGTAAGCCACATTCAATCCACCACCTGTATAAGCAAAGTTTGAAGGGAATTGAAAGTCAACAGTAGCCGGTCCGCTTCCGGTAGGTAAATTAAATACACCCGCAAATACCTGGGTCATCCCAACAGTATTTGTTGACCAACTTGTTCCCCCGGTGAAAGATGTTGCACTTGTATTTTGAAGATAAACAGTAAAATTTCCATTTGCCACTGCGCTACACACTGTGTTTGAATATACAAAACCAAAAGATGAAACCGTTCCATTCAACGTAGATGCGATCTCAGTAGAAGGAACAAAATAACAAGCGCGTAAACTTGTATGACTAGACGTTCCATTTGGCGCTCGTAAGCCTGTTGTTCCATTCGATAAACTTGTGGAAGGTGCTGTAGTGATATTATTTATTTGCGCATTATATACTACGACGCTTAATAATAAAATACTTAAAAGGTAAATTCTTTTCATGGTAATTGTTTTTTGTATATCAAATTTATTAAATAAAAACATATGTCTCATGTCAATTTGATATACGGTAAATAAAAAAGCCTTCTCTTTTCACAGAGAAGGCCTTTCAAAACTATATTCTAAAGTATTACTTACTTATAACAAGTTTAGTTGTGGTGAAACTCTTACCACTTCCAACTCTTACAAAATAAATACCTTTTGTTAAAGACTCAGTATTTAACTCATTCTTCTCTGTTAAGTTGTTACGTGTGATCACAACTTGACCTAAAGCGTTCAATACTTGAATTTGAGTATCGTTAGTTGCATTGTTAACATAAACAGTTACTTTATCAGTTGCAGGGTTTGGATAAACACCAACTTGAGTAGTTAAACTGTTCTCAGTTAAACCAACGTTACAAATTGTAACAGTTACTGTCCAAGCTTTGTTATCCAATACAGTATTACCTGATGAATAATCGCTCATTTTTTGAAGTTTGATGATCAATTGATCATTAACTGCAGTTGGTCCCGGAGGCGCGATGTTATAGAAGTGTGTTGGAGAATCGTTATAATCAGTAACGGCAGGACTACCACCAAAATTCCAAGTTACAGCCGAATCTTGAACTGAAGCAGCTAAAGCAGCAGCATTTGAGAATGGTTTCCATAATTTAAAGAATCTGTTCAAGTTCCATTGACGACTCAAAGCATTTGGTGAAGTTGTATTGATATAAACAACACCGGCAGTATTACAAGTTGTCATTGTAGTTGAAGCATGATTAGCAGTATACGTATAAGTTACACGAGGAGCAACACAGAATTCAAAATCTGAACCCGTATTAGGAGCTGTAAGTGTGAACACATCTGTAGTGTTATCCCAAGTTCCAGGGAAAACAGCACCGTAACAGAAGATACCATAACCTTCACCATATTTTTGTTCTGGAGCAGAAGGAGAGATATTAGCTGTAGCAGTTCTTGCATTGTTCATGAATAAACGAATTGTGTCATTAGGATTTGCAGAAACGTTCTTCATTACAATAGCAAAATCGCCTGTTACAAGAACTGTAGAAGCAAAATTACAACCTACATAATTACCAATAGTTGTACTGGCAATTGCAGTTGTACATGAAGCTAAAGCAGCACCTGAAGGGAAACCTGCAGTTACATTGAATACATATAAACGAACAGGTACAGCAGTACTTGGAGCAGTAGCCTGACGAATAACAATACCTTCAGCACCAGAAACGATCATGTTTCCACCGTTAATAAAAACAGCTCCACCTGAATTGATAGAGTTACCTGTGTAAGTAGCAGCTACTTTATAAGTATAGAAAGAACCTGCGTTAGCAGCTGTATTACGATACGTATGCTTGTCAACTACATACCAGTTTGTATCTTGTACAATAACGTTAGCAGCAGTTGATTTTGCAGCCACAAACTCAGGACCATTATCGAATACTAGTTTGCGTTCGAAAGCAGTTTTTTCGCCCGGAACGGCAATGATGTTTGAATTTTGAGCAAAAGCCGAAGAAAATGCAGCGGCAGCGATCAAAGAAAAGTAGATTTTTTTCATTTTTAGTAATTTATAGGTTTGAATTTCAAAAATAGTAAATTAAACAATCACTTTAAATTTATTTTAAGGATTGTGAAAAAAAACTCTCCTTTTTGTTAAAGGAAAGTTAAAACAATTTAGTTTGTTAAATGATATTTGGTCTAAGATCCAAATGCGCTTACTTCTTGAAGATACTAAGAACTAAAGGTCTACTCTCACTTGAGCAAGCTTATCGCTCATATATTCCCCGTTTTTTAACTTATTTACGATCTTGCTAAAGCATTCGATGGTATAATTAACATCTTCAGGCGTGTGCATAGCTGTAGGGATCAAGCGTAAAATGATCATTCCTTTAGGAATTACGGGATAAGTAACCATAGAACAGAATACACCAAAATTCTCGCGAAGATCCTTCACCATATTTGTCGCCTCAGGAATTGATCCGTTCAAATACACAGGAGTTACCGGGGAATTTGTATCGCCAATATTAAAGCCTGCTTTTTGCAAGCCATTTTGTAGCAATCGTGTAAGCTCCCATAATTTCTCGCGATATTCAGGATGATTACGCATTAATTCAATTCGCTTTAAAGCACCAACTACTAAAGGCATAGGTAAACTTTTAGCGAATATTTGACTGCGCATATTATAACGTAAAAATGTAATGATGTCTTTTGTTGAACTAATAAATCCACCTATCAACGCAAATGATTTTGCAAATGTTCCAAAATAAATATCAATACCATCTTGGCAACCTTGTTCCTCGCCTGTTCCACCGCCTGTTTTACCCATTGTTCCAATGCCATGTGCATCATCTACAAACAAACGGAACATATATTTTTTCTTTAAGTCAACTATCTCTTTTAATTTTCCTTGATCTCCACGCATTCCAAAAACACCTTCGGTGATCAGTAAAATTCCACCACCGGTTGTTTCTGCAATTTTAGTTGCGCGTTGCAATTGTTTTTCGCAATCAGCAATATCATTATGTTTGAATACAAAACGTTTTCCCATGTGCAAACGCATTCCATCTAATATACAAGCATGACTTTCTCCGTCGTAAACGATCACATCATGACGATCGACCAACGAATCAATAGCACTTACCATGGCTTGATATCCAAAATTGCAAAGTATAGTATCTTCCTTTTTTACAAAGGCAGAAAGTTCTTTTTCTAAACGTTCGTGAAGATCAGAATTTCCACTCATCATACGAGCGCCCATTGGGGCAGCTAAACCGTATTGCGCAGCCGCTTCAGCATCTGCTTTACGAACTTCGGGATGATTGGCCAAACCTAAATAATTATTCAAGCTCCAATTCAATAATTTTTTTCCTCTAAAGGTCATGTGTGGACCAATATCGCCTTCCAGCTTTGGAAATGTGAAATAACCATGAGATTCTTTTGCATGTTCGCCAATTGGCCCCATGTTATCCATTACTTTTTTGAAAATATCCTTCATGTGATCTTGTTGTGTATTTTGAATGACAAAAGTACGGTTTTTAAGCGTAAATTCAAAGAAACAAAGGCTGCGAATGGCCCAATTTTGTTATTAATTCGGGATAATTACAAACATTTAATACAATGTTTTTGCGAACTTTATATACCAGATGGAGGATAGTTACTGCATATATAACGGACATTTAATTAGTATTTACGAGCCCTCAATTCCATTTACGAATCGCGCATTCAGGTATGGTGATGCATTATTTGAGACGATCAGATTTGCTAAGGGAAAAGTGATGTTCTTGAGCGATCACGTTACGCGTTTGAAATTAGGAATGACCGTTTTAAGAATGAATGTTCCGGCGGAATTTAAAACAGATACTATTCACGCCTTGATCTCCGAACTTTTAACGCAAAATAATATTAAGACCGATGCTCGCATTAGGTTAACTGTGATAAGAAATGAAGGAGGATTTTACGCACCCGAAACAAA
This sequence comes from Sphingobacteriaceae bacterium, assembly GCA_023251775.1. GTDB lineage: Bacteria > Bacteroidota > Bacteroidia > B-17B0 > Aurantibacillaceae > Aurantibacillus. Next base: position 19,278 of record JAHEYC010000015.1, read on the forward strand.
TGATATTTCTTTTTTACTAGAGACCGAGCCTTTAAAACAAAGTGGTTACGAACTTAATCAAAAAGGTTTGTGGGTTGATATTTATGCCGATATGCGAAAGCAAATAAACAAACTTTCGAATATAAAAAGCACAAATGCATTGCATTATGTAATGGCGGGCTTAGCAAAACAAAGTATGAATTTGGATGAATGTTTATTGGTGAACGAGAATAGTAATATTTGTGAATCGATAAGTTCGAATGTGTTTGTTGTGAAAAACGGAACATTATTTACGCCACCACTAAATGAAGGTTGCGTTGCGGGCATTATGCGAAAACATATTTTGAACATCGCACATCAACACAAGATCCTTTATTTTGAGAATCAGGTGACCATGAATACCATTATGAATGGCGACGAAATGTTTCTTACAAATTGCATAAAAGGAGTTCAATGGGTTGGGCAATTTAAACACAAGTATTATACCAATAAAACAGCCTTGTTCTTCACCGAAAAACTCAATGCTTTAATTGATACTTGATTAATTTATTGATAATCAATATTTTATACCTCCAGTTTTTCTACTCTTCTTCCTCTCGAACCCCTTAATTATCAAGGCTTCAGGCTATTTTTTCTTTTGAAGTACCAAAAAACTTACTATCTTTGCGTCCCTTATACAAAAAATAAAAATGGATAAACATTATGAGACGGTCTTCATTTTAACTCCCGTTTTGTCTGATGAACAGGCAAAGGAGGCCGCGAAAAAATTCAAGAAAACCATTACCGACCTAGGTGGTAAGGTGATCAATGAGGAGAATTGGGGGCTAAAGAAACTAGCCTATCCGATACAAAAGAAAACAACAGGATTTTATCATTTGATGGAATTTAACTCTAGCAGTATTGATATTGTTGGTCAGTTAGAGATTGCCTACAAACGTGATGAGCGTGTTCTACGTTTCTTAACTGTGGTATTAGACAAACATGCAATTGCTTACAGCGAAAAGCGCCGTGGAAGAATTGCTGATGGTAAAACTAAAAAGAAGGAGAACGCTAGCGCGTAATTAATCATGGCAACATCAAAAGAAATAAGATATCTAAACCCTCCATCAGTTGAGGCAAAGAAGAAAAAATACTGCCGTTTCAAAAAGAGCGGTATCAAATACATTGATTACAAGGACCCTGATTTTTTATTGAAGTTCGTTAACGAGCAAGGTAAATTATTACCACGCCGTTTAACCGGTACTTCATTAAAATATCAACGTAAGGTGGCGCAAGCTGTAAAGCGTGCTCGTCATTTATCGTTAATGCCTTACGTAGCGGATCTATTAAAATAAAAGGAGGATACAATGGAAGTCATATTAAAACAAGATATTAAAGGTTTAGGTTACAAGCATGATCTTGTAGCCGTAAAAAATGGTTACGGTCGTAACTTCCTTATACCGCAAGGGCTTGCTAGTTTAGCAACCGACAGTGCTAAGAAACAGCATGCAGAAACTATGAAGCAACGCTCTTTTAAAGAAGAGAAACTTCGTAAAGAAGCTGCTGCAAGTGCAGAAAAGCTTGCAGGCGTTAGCATAAAAGTTGGTGCTAAAGCAGGTGAGAACGGAAAGATCTTTGGTTCGGTTACAAACATTCAGTTAGCTGATGCTTTAACAAAAGCAGGTTACACAATTGAACGTAAAAATATCGAGATCGCCGGTGATGGTATCAAACAATTAGGAAATTACACCGCTAAAGTTCGTTTATACAAAGAAGTTGCTGCAACCATCAACTTCGAAGTAGTAGCAGAATAATAGCAAATACATTCAATAAAAAAACCCGATCAGTATCTGATCGGGTTTTTTGTTTGTAATCCTCCGTCACTCCGTGACACCTCCTTTTTCAAAGGAGGATAATCCACCGCTACTTTTTGAAAAGCAAATAATTCTTGTTCTTCTCTATTTCTATCTTTCCGAAATCAGAGATCTGTAATTCTTCCTTTAGATCTTTATAGCCATTACTATTCACCAAAATACTATACTTACCTGCCGGCAAACTCATTACAAACTTTCCTGTTTTGTGATGAGGCACAAAGGTAAATTCTTCGTTGGTGGTTTTATTTGTTGCAATAATTGACGAGATGACCTCTTTTGGTTGATGCGCATGAATAGTATCGCTAAGGAATAATTGTCCAATAAAAATACGTGTGATCTGTTCGTTCTCATTGAATTTAATTCGATAAAGATCCAGATCGCCAAATCCTCCCGGCCTAAAAGCACTAATGTATCCTACCCTATTATCCGGGGTTACACAAATACTTCTGTCATCATCGGTGGAGTTAATGGGAAATCCAAGATTCTCTGGTTTGCTAAAACTATTGTCTTCCGGATTCCAAAATGTTCTAAAAAGATCGTAACCGCCCATGCTATTATGTCCCTCACTTGCAAAATACAAGGTTTGACAATCTTCTGCTAAAAAAGGAAAATCCTCATTGTATTGGGTATTTATGCTTGGCGGTAACTTTTGTGGAACAGCCCATTTGCCGTTAGGCAATTTTTTGCACATAAAAAGATCATTTGCGCCCTCTTGGAATTTATCTCTACGCGTAAAAAAGAAAACGCTTCCATCTTCGCTAAATGAACCGGACGTTTCTATTTTTTCGTTGATCACAGGATCAATAACTTTCATCTTTTGATAATCGAAGGTATTATCAGGGCCACCTTTTCCGTCTGTTCTGCGGTCAGTAATATACAGATCACCATATTTATCCACGTGATCAATATATATGATCAATTCAGAAGCATCTTTTTTTAAGCCAACTATCTGTTCATCGAAAGCAGTATTGATCAATTTTCCGGCGTTAACCGGTTTTGACCATTTACCGTTTCCGTTCTCGATCTTACAAAAATAAACATCACTACTTCTGTATCCATCCATTTCCACTTTTTTACCACCAATATTTTCTGCTCTACGCGAGGTAAATCCTAAAAAAGTTTCGGTATTATTTACGAAAGGGTAATAGTCGGGCTCGGCGCTATTTATTTCGGGACCTAAATTTTGAAACGTAACATTCACAGGATTGTTCATGTAAACACGAGCATTCGCAATTTGCTGCAAATAATATCTTATGTCTTCTTCCTTCTTTGGTTTTAATTCGACGTATTTTTTATACGCCTCTTCAGCTTTTTCTAATTGATTGGTTAAGTGATATGCCTTTCCTAATTCCTTCCAAGCTTCATCATACTTATCATTCTTGTTCACTAATTTTTCAAGATGTTGTACAGCTTCTTGTCTGTTAACCCTTGTATACAATAAACACTGCGCTAATTTGAAACGCATCTGATCGTTATCAGGATCTTTTTTTAATTCTTTACGGTAAATAGGGATGGCCATCAAATAATTCTTGTGATTAAAATGCTCGTTCGCATCATCTTCACCCATCTTCGATAAATTCTTGACTTGAGAATGACCTAAGCTGATAATAAAAGAAAATATTACCACTAGTATAGATCTCATACGCATTTGGCCCATAATCAACTCCTTAAATATAACAACAAAATTGAATTTTGGGAAGTTATTTAAGCGAAAAAAATACAAATTGTTTATAATTCTTATAGCTCCAGAACTCGCTATTATCTAGGCCTTTAAATGAAAGAGGCCCGTTACAACATAGTGCAACAGGCCCCTTATATTAGTTAGATGTTTACTTTTCTTTGAAGATCACCTTCATCTCTACCCTACGATTCTTCTGTCTACCCTCAGGTGTATTATTATCTCCGATAGGAACAGTTTGACCGAACCATTCAACATTGATATTATCGGCAGGCACTCCTTTTTTAACGAGGTACGCTTTCACAGCTTTACTACGTTTTTCTGATAAGGTCATATTCTTATCAGCATCACCTTGGTTATCGGTGTGACCGCTCAATGTCAATTTCCAATCAGCATTATGTTCTTTAACAAGCTTCGCCAGATCATTCAACGATGGGAACGACTTAGGTTTGATGATATCCTTAGCTGTTGCAAACTCTAAACTTGAGAATGCTTTTTCAAGGATCTTCTTCTCACGCTCTTTCATTGGAGGCGGAGGAGGACAACCTTTTAATTCCTTTAAGCCAGGAGTTGTAGGACAAGCATCATCCTTATCGTACACACCATCACCATCAGTATCAGGCCAAGGACAACCTTTATTAGCGCGTGGACCAAATACATCCGGACAAGAATCTTCCTTATCCAAGATACTATCGCCATCACGATCAGGACATCCTTTGTATTCTTTAGGACCAAATACATCAATACAATTATCGTATTTATCAGGAGTTCCGTCACCATCACGATCAGGACAACCCATGAATTCTTTTATACCTGCTTCATCAGGACATTCATCTTCCTTATCAATGATCTTATCACCATCGCGATCAGGACAACCTTTGAATTCAATTGGTCCTTTATCATCCGGACAAGCATCTTCAGCATCGGTAATTCCATCACCATCGCGATCAGGACAACCTTGTAATTCTTTTATACCCGGAACATCAGGACATTTATCATCTTTATCTTGGATATGATCACCATCTTTATCCGGGCAACCCATAAATTCCCAAATACCGGGAACATCAACGCAAACATCTTTCTTATCTGAGATACCATCTTTATCTCTGTCTCTAGGATGACCCGCAGGAACAGGGAATTTAAGTGCAGCGTAAATATTAACTCCGTAAACATCTTTAAAGAACAATGCAGGCATATTAGTTGTACCAACAACAAGAGGTCCAAGCCTTACCATTGTTCCTAAAGCAACCGGCTGTCCTCTTTTTGCGCCAAACGCGCTGTAACTAATAGGCAAGGTTAAACCAAACCATGTATAATCAATACGTGGTGCAAGTGCAATAGTTGTGTAATCGTGAACTCTTGCGGTGCGATTTGGCTGCAAATTACAAAGGTTGGCTGTAAGGTTAACATAAATTCCTTTCCAAATTTTTTGATCCACTCCCATATTAATAGAAGTTGGTAATGCCATTTTAAAAGTTGTTTGTGTTGGTTGAGAAACAAACATATTACTCATGAGTGAATCAAAACCATCTACACTATTTACATTAACTGCTTTAAGATTCCACAAATTCACATCGGCTGTAAAATCATTTGCTATTAATCCTTTTTTGAAACGGATACCGCCAACATCATTCAATGCAAAACTTACTTTTGTATTGTATTTATTTTGATCTCTTCTCCACAAACCTTTTTCGCCATCCATATCGAATTTGTATTTTTCAAACTCCGGTCGGAATTCGTAAACCGCACCAAAATCAAAACCAAAACCCGGATAAGATTCATATTTGTATTTTGATTTTACTTCGTCCCAATAACTGGAAGAATTTGGATCGGCTGTAACAAAAGGATCGAGGTTATTACTGTGACCGTAATCAACTTGTGATTTAAAAAGACTTAATGTATCAGAAGTAAGAAAATTATAATCTAAATTTTGTATGCGCATATAAACAGCATCAATACCTTGTAATAATTTAACTGTAGCGCCGGCTTTAAAGAAATGTACCCCGTCCTCTTTTAAAACATGCGCAAAGGTTAATCCGTACTCGGCCCAAGCCATTTGATTTACACTTAGATTTTTATTATTTAAATTGGTTACCCATAAACTTGGATAAACAAATTCCTCATAAGCTAATTTTGCAAGTTTAGGAGAGATACCATCGACGTTGGCATAATTTCTAACGCTCCAATTAAATGCTATTGAATTTTTATGGCTTAGAGAAACCATAAAAGACGGTAACATCACTCTTAAACCGGTGTAAACGGCTTTATCTTTAGAGTTGTTATCTTTTGTAATGAAATTATTTTTATAATAGGTTGGAGAATTCTTATCAGTATCGCTCCACTCGGTGAAAACCATATTTCCATTCGCATCTCTTTCATGTTTCAATGCACTTCTTTTAACACCTACATAATTATTCTCGGCGCCAAAATTCAGTCCTAATAAGGTCATATCAAAGGTCATTCGATTATCGGCAATGTTAGCTGGATTGCTGTACACACCTAAAATACCTGCATAATTACTACTTTGAATTCCTTGAAAATCTTGTGATCTTACACCAATAAAAGCGGTTATAAAACCCAATGAGATAAAAATCCTGTTCATGCGATAGAGTTTGGATAACAAATATAAACTATTTTACCCAAACTTTCCCTTTATTTTTCTAAATTTGCAGCCTATTTTGATAAGCAAATGATTGACAAACTGGAAGATATAAAACGTAGGTATGAGGACATAGAACTTAAGCTTTCTGACCCTAAAATTATTACTGATATGAAGCAGTTCAAGAAGCTTAATATTGAGTTCAGAGAATTGGGAAAAATTGTTGATGCTTATAAAATTTACAAAAAAGTTTTGGATGATATTGATAGCGCAAAACAATTATTAGTTACTGAAAAGGATAAAGATTTTTTGGATATGGCCAAGGCAGAATTGGAAGAGAACCGAACCAAACAAGAACAACTTGAAGAGCAAATTCGTTTATTACTTATTCCAAATGATCCTGAGGATGCTAAGAATTGTGTGATGGAATTACGTGCAGGAACCGGCGGTGATGAAGCCAGCATTTTTGCAGGCGATCTTTTTGAAATGTATATGCGCTACTGCGCCAACAAAAAATTTAAAACAGAAATTGTAGATAGCAATCCCGGTACCATGGGTGGTTTTAAAGAAATTGTTTTTAAAGTGATAGGGCCCGGAGCTTATGGCACTTTAAAATTTGAAAGCGGAGTTCATCGCGTACAACGTGTGCCTGCTACTGAAACACAAGGGCGAGTGCATACTAGTGCTGCAACGGTTGTTGTTTTACCGGAAGCCGAAGAATTGGATGTTGACCTTAAAGAATCGGATATTGATATGGCAACGGCGCGAAGCGGTGGCGCGGGTGGACAAAATGTAAATAAAGTAGAGAGTAAAGTTATTTTAACTCACAAACCAACGGGCATTGTTGTTACTTGCCAAACACAGCGCAATCAATTGGGTAATCGCGAAAAGGCCATGGAAATGTTGCGTTCAAAACTTTATGATCTGGAATATCAAAAGCGTTTAGTAGAAACTACCAAGCGAAGAAAAACTATGGTGAGTACCGGGGATAGAAGCGCGAAAATTAGAACGTATAATTATCCTCAAAACAGAATTACCGATCACCGAATAAATCTAACACTATATAATTTGGATGATTTTACCAATGGTGATATCCAAGAGATGATAGATAAACTTCAATTTGCAGAGAATGCAGAGCGGTTGAAGGAAGGTGGGGTTTAAAGCATAACTAATTTCATTTTAGAGGCAGAAACCACAGAGAGCGCTCCACGCTTCACAGAGGTTTGCACAGAGTTACACGGAGATAGTTTGGAAAGTTGGGATGCCTAATTGAGTGTACAGAGTGGACCTTCGGTCCAGTAGAAGTTTATCCTTATTGAAGGTCAGTCAAAAATCAATTCAACTTACTTTCCAAACTAGTTTGATATAAATTCGTGAATTCAGAAAGAGAACCATAATTAGTTCCATCAATGAAGAATGAATTTCCTTTTACCATTCCAATTTGTGCGAAAGGAGTTTTAGTTTCTAATAAAGCTTTTTCTAAGGCCACATGATCTTTTGGATCTACGCTTACCACTATTCTACCCTGTGCTTCGCCAAATAAAAATGCGTCAATGCGAATATCCTTTGAAGAGTTGATATGAACTCCCAATCCATTTGCAATTCCGCTTTCTAATAAATTCAGGAACAAACCACCATCGCTTATATCATTTGCGCTTTGGATCAATTTGGCTCGAATTATTTTTTGAATTGTATTTTGAACTTCAAATTCTTCGTCCAAATTAAAATAAGGTGCAGGTGTGTTCTTTATTTTACAATAAGATGCTGTATATTCTGAAGCTGCAATATTATTTTTTTGATGACCTAATACATAGATAAAATCTCCTTCTTTTTTGAAATTAATTCCTGTTTGGAACGTTTTATCTTCTACAATTCCTATCATTCCAATAGTTGGCGTTGGAAATACCGGTCCTTCGTAACTTGATTGATTATAAAAACTCACATTACCACCTGTAACAGGAGTTTGGAATTTTAAACAGGCTTTGCTCATACCTTTAATAGCACTTACAAATTGCCAATATACTTCGGGGTTGTAGGGATTTCCAAAATTCAAACAATTAGTTACTGCACTTGGTATTCCTCCACTGCATGAAATATTTCGTGCTGCTTCACATACTGCAATAGCACAACCCGTTTCAGGATCTGCATTTACATAACGACTATTGCAATCCACACTCATCGCCAATGCTTTTTTTGTTCCTTTTACATTTACAATAGCAGCGGCACTCGCATTATTTGTATTTCTGTTCACTGTACCAACCATACTATCATATTGATTGTACACCCAACGTTTGCTGGCAAGATTCGGATGTCCTGCCAAATGAAGCATTATTGGTTTAAGATCCGTTGGAACTTTTATATCTTCTGTTTTAAATTTCTTTGATTCTGCAAACCAAGCAGGCTCTTTGAATTCGCGTTTGTAAACCGGCGCATCTCCGCCCAAAACTAAAGATACGGCGGGAAGATCTGCTACTTGTTCGCCATTAAAAAAATATTTTAAACGATCGCCCTTTGTTACAACACCAATTTGTACGCAGTTAAGATCCCATTTATCAAAAATATCTAGAATTTCTTTTTCTCTTCCTTTTTTCACAACAACAAGCATACGTTCTTGCGATTCGCTCAACAAAAATTCGAACGGATGCATTCCTGCCTGACGAGCGGGAACTTTATCTAACCAAATTTCCATGCCATGTTCACCTTTTGCACTCATTTCGCTGGTGCTGCAAGCAATTCCTGCTGCGCCCATATCTTGCATGCCAATTACAGCACCTGTTTTTATAATTTCTAAGGTTGCTTCTAATAATAATTTCTCTTGGAAAGGATCACCAACTTGAACTGCGGGAAGATCTTTTGCAGAATCTTCAGTAAGATCTTTGCTGGCAAATGCAGCTCCACCCATTCCGTCTCTTCCGGTTGAAGAACCAACAATGAACACAGGATTTCCTTCACCGTAAGAAATGGCGCTTACCATTTCTCCTTTTTTCATAATGCCAACACTCATCGCATTTACCAAAGGATTTACGTTAAAGCTATCATCAAAAAAAACTTCTCCTCCAACTGTAGGAATACCAAATGCATTTCCGTAATCACCAATTCCTTTTACAACACCTTTGATCAACCATTTTGTTTTTTCACTATTAATATCGCCAAAACGTAATGAATTCAATTGGGCAATGGGACGAGCGCCCATGGTAAAAATATCGCGGTTAATTCCACCTACACCGGTTGCTGCTCCTTGATAAGGTTCTAAAGCGCTTGGATGATTATGACTTTCAATTTTAAATGCGCAAGCTAAGCCATCACCAATATCAACGAGTCCTGCATTTTCTTCTCCCGCTTTTGCTAACATATGCGGACCATCCTTTGGTAATGTTTTTAACCAAGTGATGCTATTTTTGTAAGAGCAATGTTCGCTCCACATTACTGAGTAAACGGAAAGTTCTGTAAAATTAGGTGTTCGTCCTAACGTACTTTTTATCTTCTCGAATTCTTCGGGTAATAATCCTAATTGTTTGGCTTGCTCAAGAGTAGCAATTTGATCGGCGTATTTTATGGCGCTCATAGTAAAAAAATTGAGTACAAAGTTAGCGATGTTGCTGTTTTTACATAGGTAAGTAATGAACAAAATAGGAACAAAATGTTAGGATTTTTTTTGTATTTTTAGGCTATGTTATCGCGTCTCTTCATAACTCTATTACTTTTTACAAGTATTCTTAAAGCTCAAGTAGTACCAACTCATGATAGTTTAAGACTTCTACAGAAAAGAATTTTATCCATAGAACTGTTGAATGTTGGCGCTTCGATGCCCTATTTTGGTTTTGGGAGTCACGAGAGATCAGCGGATGCAGGCTATGCTTTGCCCGGTATAAAAATAGATGCCGGTCTTATTATTCAATTGTATAAACATATTGGTATAAAATCCCAACTGATGTATCAAAACAACCAAATTGACGAGTATAAATACAAAAAAGAACTCACAGCACAAGATCCGGCAAATTCTTATACTATGTCGTCGGGCGGATGGAATAATACAAGTATTTTAATAGGCGCCTTTGGGAATTTTAATTTGGGAGAAACATGTCATTTGCAGCCTTATGTTTTAGGCGGATTTAATTACGGCATCTCTCCGAACATTGATCTTACAGTTTCTGATTCTTTAAAAATGTTATCGGACATCAAACAAAAGCGTGGTCATGCATTTGCGTTTTGTTATAGTGTAGGAATGGATATAAAAGCCGATCTTGAAAAGGACTTTCAGTTGATCGTTGGGGTGAACTTTTTTTATAGCGCTTTAAAATTCAATAAAATCCGTTTGGAGAATTCGTACAAAAATTCAGTTTACGACTTTCAGGTTTATCAACCTGTTCAAACCTTTGGTTTAAAGGTGGGTATAGCCAAGATCCTTCGATGATTTTTGTTTAAATCTTATTAAAACACGCTTTTTTCTCATCCAAAAATTTCTGAACTTTATATCGTGAAGCATTTTTTAGATGAATTGAATCCGGTGCAGAGAGCGGCAGCACAAGCAACAGAAGGACCGGTAATGATCATTGCGGGAGCAGGTTCAGGAAAAACAAGGGTTTTGACATATCGTATTGCGCACATCATGGAGCGCGGTACCGATGCCTTTAATATTTTAGCATTAACCTTTACCAACAAAGCAGCGCGCGAAATGAAAGATCGTATTGCAAAAATTGTTGGCACTAATGAGTCAAAGAATCTTTGGATGGGAACTTTCCATTCGGTGTTCGCAAAAATTTTACGTTTTGAAGCGGCTAAATTAGGTTACCCAAGTAATTTCACCATTTACGATACCGATGATAGCAAAAGTGTTATCAAAGAAATATTGAAGCAATTCAATTTAGATGAAAAAGTTTATAAGCCTTCGTTGGTATTGAGTCGAATTTCTGATGCGAAGAACAAACTGATCTCGGCCCAACAATATATTGGCAATAGTGTATTTCAAACAGAAGACAGGCAAAGTCAGAAACCCATGATGGGACAAATATTTGAAGCCTATCAAAAAAGGAATTTTAAAGCGGGCGCAATGGATTTTGATGATCTTCTTTTTAATACAAATGTGTTATTGCGTGATTTTCCGGACATGCTTTTAAAATATCAAAATAAATTCAAATATATTTTGGTGGATGAGTATCAGGATACGAATTTCTCACAATACGTTATCATTAAACAATTGGCGGCACGTTTTCAAAATATTTGTGTGGTTGGTGATGATGCACAAAGCATTTACGCGTTTCGCGGGGCTAATATTCAAAACATCTTGAATTTTGAGAGAGATTATCCCGATCTTAAAACATACAAGCTCGAACAAAATTATCGCAGCACTAAAACCATTGTAGAGGCAGCGAATTTGATCATTGCCAATAATAAAGATCAATTCAAAAAAGTAGTATTCACTGAGAATGATGAAGGCAATAAGATCAAAGTGATGAATGCGAATACGGATAGCGAAGAAGGACAAAAAGTAGCCAACAGCATTTTTGCGGCAAAACATGATCACCGGTATTTTAATAGGGATTTTGCAATTTTGTATCGCACTAATGCGCAATCGCGTTCTATGGAAGAAGCTTTGCGTAGATTGAATATTCCTTATCGCATTTATGGAGGCATAAGTTTTTATCAACGTAAAGAAATAAAAGACATATTAGCGTATTATAGATTAACTATTAATCAAAATGATGATACGAGTTTAGTGCGTATCATTAATTATCCATTGCGTGGTATTGGTCAGTCTACTGTGGATAAAATAAGTGTTGCGGCATCGGAGCACGGGATTAGTATGTTCACGGTGTGCGAGAATTTAAAAGATTTTCAATTGGGAATTAATGCGGGAATTGCGGCAAAGATCGGCGAATTTGTTACTAAAATAAAGTCGTACAGTTTACAATTAGGTTCAAAAGACGCTTACGATCTTGGAAATCATATTGCGGTAAATTGCGGGTTGGTTAAGGAATTATATGCGGACAAAACACCTGAAGGTGTAAGCAGGTATGATAACATTCAGGAATTACTGAATGGCTTAAAAGATTTTGTGGAACAAGAACGCACGCCTCAAGAAAGTGAATTGAATGATCTCATCAAACAAAGTTTGGCAGTTGAGGGCGATACTTTGATAGAACAGAATAAAGAATTACGTACGCTTGATGAATTCATGCAAGAAATTACTTTGCTTACAGACAGAGATACAGAAGATGACGATGAGCGAGAAGCTGATAAAGTAACGATGATGACCATTCACGCTGCAAAAGGATTAGAATTTAAGAACGTTTATATTGTAGGATTGGAAGAAAATCTATTCCCTTCGCAGTTAGCATTGAATAGTCGAACAGAATTGGAAGAAGAACGTCGTTTATTTTATGTGGCTGTAACTCGCACCGAAATTCAATGCACTTTGAGTTATGCTAATACTCGTTATCGGTATGGAAATTTAATTTATTGTGAAGCCTCTAGATTTATTGAAGAGATAGACGAGAAGTTCTTGGAGTTTGAAGTGATATCGGGTGCCAAGGCATTTAATGATAATGTATTTGAAAAAATGCGTAATTCTTTTTTTGATACACCATCCAAAGAACTTCCAACAAAAGGTTCGTCGTTTAAAGAAATTAAAAAAGGTATTGACTTTACGCCTCCAAAAAAACTTATTAGTGTGAATGCGCGTTTGGGGAATGTGAATACAGGCAAACCCATTGATCTTGCTTTGAATAAAGACCTGAAATTAGGAGATGTGATCTTACACGAAAAGTTCGGAAGAGGCTCTGTGCAAGGCATAGAGGGCAATTGGCCCGAAACAAAGGCTATTATTCAGTTCGAAAAATTTGGACAAAAGAGTTTGTTATTGAAATATGCGAGGCTGCAAAAAGAGTAATAATAATTGCTATTTTTACACAATACCAAGCCTAAATTCACGTTATTTAAACATTGAAAAAACTCAGCCTATATTTTGTTCTCTTTTTAAGCTTTCTTTCTATAAAAGCACAGGTAGGCGGTAATACCAATTTTGCTTTCCTTGATCTTCCAATGACAGGACGTGCTGCGGGCGTTGGAGGTACTAACATGAGTGTTTGGGGAAATGATATCAATCTTGTTCAGTCAAATCCTGCGCTTCTTAATAAGAACATGCACAAGCAGATCGCGCTGAATTATTATAATAATTCAAGCAGATTTAATTGCGGTTACCTTGCTTACGCGCATCATTTTGAAAAAGCAGGGATGTTTGGGGCCTCTTTTAATTTTTTGAATTACGGTAAATTCAATGGTTACGATGAATTTGGGAATGAAACAAACACCTTTAGAGCTAATGATTATTCGCTCAATTTAAATTATTCCATTCATTTACCGGAGGACACGTGTTTTAATCTTGGTGTAAGTGTAAAGACCATTCTTTCACAATATGAATCTTACAAAGCCTTTGCAAATGCTATTGATCTTGGTGCAACCTATCATACCAAAAAGAATTTTGTGATATCGTTGGTTGCAAAAAATGTTGGCAAGGTTTGGAAAGAGTTCACTCCTACTGTACCCATGAGTTTACCAACTACCGTGCAATTAGGAATAAGTAAAAAATTGAGTAAGGCTCCTATTCGTTTAATTGTTGTATACGACAATTTATTGAAATGGAACATGAAATATGTGAGTCCTATTGATACTGCAGGACAAAGCAATCCGTTCGACAGCAGCAAAGAACCTGTGGATAGTACAAAATTCCAAAAATTCTACAAGCGCTTTGGAAGTAATACCGATAATTTTTTCCGTCACATGAGTTTTGGAACAGAAATATTATTGTCTAAAAATTTTATGATCATGTTAGGATATAATTACCGTCGTCAGCGCGAATATAGTTTACCGGAGCGTCGCGGTGCCAATGGTTTATGTTTTGGATTCCAGGTAAAGATCAAAAAATTCCAGTTCGTTTACGCTTATCGCCAAATGGCATTTGCGGGAGGTAGTAGTGTTTTAGGACTTACCTATAAGCTGTAATTTTCCATTCCAATTATTTTTCGTAAATTAGATACAATGAAAAGATGTATTCTGCATATTTTCTTTTTTGTAGTTTGTACGGGCGTTTTTTCTGCGCAAAGCAAACGCTCTGTTAGTTTTGAATCGGGTGCTGTTATTTCAAAACCCTTTATAAAGCAAGAACATTTCGGTCAAGAAAATTGGACTTCTGATTACTATTATAATTATACATATTATACCGCAATAGGTTCTTTTGCAAAATTATCTCTAGACCTTAGGTCTAAACCAAAAAATAATTGGGCTTTTACCTATCCGATCTCGATTTCATACATGAAACAAATTACCAGCTTGTATAGAAAGGGGTGGTATAGTGGTTGCTTTGTTTCCGAAATGATAGACGAAAAAAACACTTTTTCGAATAGTAACCTCATAAGCAGTTTTGGTTTAGGAGTTCAATATCAAAATCTGAAAGTACGTCAATCTATCAATTTAAGTATTAATAATACTTTCACATTTAGATCTACACTTGCCACAGATAAGTTCAACGGCGGTACGATCTCAGAAACCAAAAATAATTCCAAAGCTTTTACAATGAATCTTGGCGGGCAGTATTTCGCTCTATTCAATATCAGGAAAAACATTTGGCTGGGCCCAAGCTGTGAGGTTTATTATTATCGTGCCGGCGCTCTTATTAGCGAGGTTTCTCAAAAAATTCATCACTCAGAATACCTATACAAAAGATGGTGGGCTAACACCGGCCTTAACGGAAATTACATCTGGATCAACACGGGGCTCAAACTTCAGATCGATCTGAAGTAAATGGTAAGCTTATTTTTACAATTAATTGCAACTACTTGTTTAGCAGTAATTTAAAATTGTGCAAAATGTATAATACAAATTGTATAATACAAAATGTTGTAGTACTTTTGGGGGGTGAACCCGTTCTTAATAAATACATATATAGCGCCGGAGTATTTTTGTGATAGAGAAATTGAAACAAAAACGCTGATCTCTACCATTCACAACCAAGGCAACACCGCCTTCTTTGCACAACGCAGGCTTGGTAAAACCGCGCTCATACAGCATACCTTTTATCTACTTCGTAAAAAAAAAGCGATCTGCATTTATCTGGATATTTACGCAACACTAAGCTTAAAAGATCTTACCAATCAATTGGCCAATGCCATTTACAAAGAGTTTCCTATCACAAAAACTATCGGTAAACGATTCATGGAAGCCATCAAAGTTCTTCGTCCCGTTATAAGCATCGATGAATTATCAGGTTCGCCTGAGCTAACCCTGGATATCACACAAACAAAACAATTCGAAAAAACAATACCCCAACTTCTACAATTCCTAGATGAGCAAAACGTAAAAGTGGTAATAGCCATTGATGAGTTCCAACAAATACTTAATTATCCCGAAAAGAATATCGAAGCCATTCTAAGAACCGCCATACAACAATTAAAGAACGTGAACTTTATTTTTTGTGGTAGCAATCAACATCTAATGCATCAAATATTCCGAAGCGGTAAAAGTCCGTTCTATGCCAGCACCAAAAATATCAATCTTCAAAAAATAGATCGTACCCTTTATAGCAACTTCATTAAAAAACATTTCGAACATCATAAATTCAAGGTCACTCAAGAGTCCATCGATCTTATCCTTGATCTTACGCACGGGCACACCTATTACACTCAACTTCTTTGTCACGAAATTTTTGCAAACGGCATAAAAACCATTAGATCTCAAACTATTTTATTAGCTCTTGGCATTATCCTATTAGATAACCAAGGCACTTACTTCCAATACCGCAATCTTTTAACAGCAGCGCAATGGAATTTATTAAAGGCAATAGCCAAAGAAGAAAAAATAAGTCAGCCTTACGCTCAGGATTTCATTTATAAATACCGTTTAGGCAACGCTGCCAGCGTAAAACGTTCCATCGAATCATTACTCGAAAAAGAAATGATCTATCATAATATCTCTGAAGCTATGCCTTACTACGAAGTTTATGATAAATTTTTAATGCGATGGCTACAAAGAACCTGATAGGCCAGCCCTCTCGATAGCCCTAATTTACCCTTTATCATTTTTTACTATTTAAGACTAAAATTCTGCACTCTAATTGCTATCTTAGCACACTCAATTTCTCATAAACATGTTCACAAAAAAACTTCTTTTCGCCATTCCTGTCATTGCTTTATTAAGCGCTTGTGGCGGTAATTCATCAAGCAACGATGCCGATAAAACAAAGAATGATTCTCTTACAAAAACGGAACCGTTCCAATATCAAACCGAACAAGTTGCCGATCTTAGGATACTTCGTTATGAAGTTCCGGGCTTTGATCAATTAAGTCTTCAACAAAAAACATTGTTATACTATCTATCCGAAGCAGCTTTGTGCGGACGTGACATGATGTACGATCAAAATTATAAATACAATTTAACTGTTCGCAAAACACTTGAAAATATAGTAAGCACATATAGCGGTGATAAAAAAGCAGCCGAGTACGATACATTTATGGAATACGCCAAACGCGTTTGGTTCTCTAACGGAATTCATCATCATTATAGTTCCGATAAGATCATTCCCGAGATCACTATAGATTATTTCAATTCGCTTGTAAAAGCGAGTGATGCAAAAGGTTTTCCGGTAATGGAAGGCGAAACCACCGATCAATTCCTTGCACGCATCACTCCTATCATGTTCGATCCCAAAATAGCTTCTAAAAAAGTAAGTCTTGATTCGAAAGCTGATCTTGTAAAGTCATCGGCCGTAAATTTTTACGAAGGCGTAAGTCAAAAAGAAGCAACGGATTTTTATAAAGATGTGAATAAGGACAATAAAAAAACTCCGGTAATGACCGGTCTTAATTCCAAACTCATAAAAGTAGATGGGAAAATAGAAGAACATATATGGAAACTTGGCGGAATGTATTCGGGTGCGATCGAAAAAATAATTTATTGGTTAGAGAAAGCCTCAAGCGTTGCCGAAAATGCAGCGCAAAAAGATGCCATCGATAAACTCATTGTTTTTTACAAGTCGGGCAGTTTAAAGGATTTTGATACTTACAGTATTGCTTGGGCAAAAGATACCGAATCGGCCATTGATGCAGTGGTTGGCTTTATAGAAGTTTATAATGATCCATTAGGATTCAAAGGAAGTTACGAAGCGGTTATATCGGTAAAAGATATGGAAGCCAGTAAACGTATTAAATTAATTGGCGATAACGCCCAATGGTTCGAAGATAATTCGCCAATAGCTTCTCAACATAAAAAGAAAAATGTAAAAGGCATTGCAGCTAAAGTAATAAATGTAGTAATGGAAGCCGGGGATGCTGCTCCAAGCACTCCAATTGGAATAAATTTACCGAACAACGAATGGATCCGCGAGAATCACGGATCAAAATCGGTTAACCTTGGTAATATTGTGGAGGCATACGACATGGCCGCAGGTGCCGGTGTTACAAAAGAATTTTACATCAACGAAGAGATACAAAATCGAATGGCTAAATGTGGTGGTTTAGCAGATAAGTTGCACACAGACATGCATGAGGTAATTGGACATGCTTCGGGACAAATTGAAGAAGGTATTGAACAACCCGCAAATACCTTAAAGAATTATGCGTCGTGTTTGGAAGAAGCACGCGCTGATCTTGTTGCACTCTATTACTTGTACGATAAAAAACTGGTTGACCTTGGAGTGATGTCATCTTTAGATTATGGAAAAGCAGCGTATGATGATTATATCACCAGTGGATTGATCATTCAACTATCGCGTTTAAAATTAGGAGATAATTTGGAAGAGGCTCATATGCGCAACCGTCAGTTAGTGGCGGCATGGGTATTTGAAAAAGGAGCAAAAGAAAATGTGATCAGCAAAACAGTGAAAGACGGTAAAACTTATTTTGTTGTGAATGATTATGAAAAACTTAGAAAATTATTCGGAGATCTTTTAAAAGAGATCCAACGCATTAAATCGCAAGGTGATTACAAAGCTGGACACGACCTTGTAGAGAATTACGGAGTGAAAGTGGATAAAGCATTACATAAGGAGATATTAGACCGTTATGCTAAACTTAACTTTGCACCTTACGCAGGATTCATTCAGCCAAAACTTGTTCCTGTAAAAGACGGTGACAAGATCACAGATGTGAAGATCGAATACCCAAAAGATTTTACGGAGCAAATGTTATACTTTGGTAAAAACTATTCTTTCTTGCCTATCATGAATTCTCCTATAGAAATAAAGAGCAAATAAGATAACTCTATCATCTTGTCGCTTTAAGAAATCTAATATTGCCTGAAAGATCCTTTTTTAAATTAATTTCTGAAAAGATCTTTTTAGCCATGGCATAAGCTTTTACTTCTTGTGCCGTGAGCGGATTCAATTCAAAATACAATTTTCCTTTAGTATTTAAATGTTCCTCACACATATCAATGATCTTTTTATAAAAAATTATTGCATCATTTCCTTCTACAAATAAAGCTAAGTGTGGTTCATATTTTTTTACATTATCGTGGATCTGATCGGATTCGCTATGTTTTATATAGGGAGGATTGCTAACTATAATGTCGTTGTGTATAATGGAAGATGGAAGATGTAAAATGTTAGCGTTGAAAAATCTTACAGCAACATTATTTCTTTCAGCATTTTTTTTTGCGAGGGTTAATGCTTCATCACTTATATCGCATGCTTCTACTCTTGCTTTCGAGAATGCACATTTTAAAGATATAGGAATACACCCACTTCCAGTTCCTAGATCAAGAATATTTCCCAAAAACTCTTTATTCTCATTAATTATCATCTCTACTAACTCCTCGGTCTCAGGCCTTGGGATCAATACGTGTTCATTCACAAAAAAGTTGTGCTTATAAAAATACGTTTCTCCCAAAACATACTGTAAAGGTTTTGCGGTTGTAAGATCCTTTATTGCATCATAAATTAAAAGTAATTCACTTTGATTGAGTCCCTCTTCTGCACGAGAGTTCATTTCCTCTTTTTTAAAACTTAAGAAATGCTCAAATACTCTGAACGCCAATTCATCGATCTCGCTATTAGAATATAGCTTATCTAATTCGGAATGAAAAAAAGACACAAGATGTTTTACCTTATTGCCGGCTACGCGCATGAATTAGTAACTGATAAGTTTGGCTGAATAAGTTTGTGTTTGGGTTTGAACACGAATAAGAAGTAATCCCTTATACCCATTAATTAGATCTGTATCCAATACATATTTAGTATCGATAGTTTGTTTCAATAAACATTTACCGTTCACATCGTACACATATAATATCCCTTTGTCTTTTAAATTTATCTCTACTTTGTTATGAAAAGGATTTGGAATGGTTTTTAACCCCTCATATAAATTCAACTTATCTATTCCTGTAAATATTGTACACAACATTGCTGCCATTCCATCCAGTTTTCCATATCCGTAAACGTTATTTGGTAAAGCACCGGTAAATCCATCACTGTAGGTGCAATTCATAATAGCTTGTTTTACTTGTTGGTTGCTTGCATTTGGAAATTTTTGTAAATAAAGCGCTGCCAACCCGGCCACAACCGGCGAAGAAGCCGATGTTCCGCCACCTTGTATATGCATACTGCCTTGTGCAACCGCTGTTGGTGCATTGGTTAACATGAAATTCAAAAGAGCCGCCGGCATAGAACTGAACACATTTGCTCCTGTGGCAACAACATCAGGTTTTATCATATTCCAACGTGTTGGTCCTCCACTACTCGTTTCTTTTATTTTTCCGGGAACTTCAAGCGTTGATGTTTGCGCTGTATTGCTTGCATCGGTCCATTTATTTAAATTTATATAATTCCCTACAGTGATCACTTCATTGCTGCACTGAAAACTTGTGACAATAGTAGAAATTGTATCAGGCATCGCGTAATTGATCATTTTGGGATATACAGTTGTTGTTGGTAAAGCACTGCTCTTAAAATTAAAATCCCACGAATCATGTTTACCCATTCCTTTACTTTCAATGCGCCAATTATAATTCAACGAATCGGCGATAACATGATAGATCAATTCGTAAACACCAAACGAATTGATGGCTGCATCGGTTTTGATGATACCAATACGATTATTATTGAACTTTAATGTATCAACTTGCTGTGATGCGAGCGCATAATTATAATTATGAAAAGGAATTCGCCCAAGATCAGTACTACTTGTGCGGTTAACGCCAATACTTGTTTGAACATTTTTAATATCATTTGTATCTGCATACAAAACATAATACATGTTTGGAACAACATCAGTGAACCATGTGAATAGTGTATCCGAATTTGTAAGCGTTGTTTTTGTGTGGAATCTTATATTGCCGGCATTACCCGCTGCAGCCACTAATACTCGACCATTTTGCGCGGTGATCAAATTATTCATCAATTGCGCCTGAAGATCGGTGGCATCATGACTTCCGTAATAATCACCCACACTTGCATTTACTACGCAAGGTTTACCGGCAGCAGTTGCCTTTGCAAAAATATAACTCAAGGCATCGGCGTAAACCGGATTTGTATTGTTATTAAAATTCAAAGCAACAACAACAAGTTCGGCCTTTGGTGCCATGCCCTCAAATTTACCGTTGGCTAAACCATTTCCTGCTGCTGTTCCACTTACGTGTGTTCCGTGACCATAATTTGCATTGTCGTTATGTGTACAAACACTCGCGTTTATTTGCGCAGCTGTCCATTCGATACCATAGTTATAAGGCATTGGTACAGTTGAACCCGAAGATTGATTTTGATCCCAAATAAATTGAATTCGCGTATTTCCACTTCCATCTTTAAAATCGGGGTGATTAAAATCAATACCAGAATCAATAATTCCCATAATTATCCCCGTACCATCGTAAGCTTGAGTTAAAGGAGCCATCCCTTGCTTTACCGGTTTGATACGATTTCTAACAACAGCTGTATCATTCATCAATTGTGGTTTTGAGGGCCTATACTCAACAAACTTTACATAGTTATTCGAAATTAAATTTGAAATAGAATTAAGAGATGTTCGAACAGAAGCAATATTTCCTGCGTAATAATTAATTTTTACACCTAATTGATCCTGGTCCTTAATTAATTGTGAGATATTTCCATCCACCAATACATCAAACTGCTCGGGAAGCGCTTTATCAGCAAATTGTGCTTTTAGAAATGCATTACAATTAGTTTGCGAAAACATCGTAACTTGCATCAAAAATAACAGAATTATATAAATTCCTTTTTTCATTCTATCTACTAAAATACAAAAAATAAATCAATCTTTAAACTGAAGCCCATCTTTATCATATTTACTCTTTTCCTCAGTAATTTTGCTATCTCGCAAAGTGATAGTGTAAAGATAACCGAGCTTGAGCCGTTTAAAGATGGTCTTTATATTACCAACACTGATCATAGAAAGAACAAGGCTATTTCAAAGGAGAATATCATAACAAATATCAACAAAGATCAAATTGATTTTTATAATAAAATAACTTCCACTTCAAAAATTGAATACGTTATTGGAAGCACAACTTATACCATTGAACCGGGCGCTATTTGGGGATTTGTACAAAACGGAACATTATTTATTAATTACAAGAATGTTTTTTATAGGGTCCCGGTTTTTGGTGCCATAAGTTATTTTGCAGGGATTGTTGAAGTGACCGGATATTATACCGGGGTTTATGATCCCATGTTTGGCGTTGGCGGAACAAGAGCAGCAGTTAAGACCAACGAAGTAAATGAATTTATTGTTAGTTATTTCGATGGCAAAGTAGTGAAGTTTGATATGGACTACTTGGAATTACTTTTAAGTACCGACGAAACTGTTTATAAAGAATATAAAAGTTTAAGTCGACGTAAACGTCGCAAACAAGTAACGCGATTTGTAAGAATGTATAATGAACGACATCCGGTTCATTATCTTAAATAGATCACAGTTCTCTACTAACGCCCAATCCAAACAATGCAAGATCATACTTCACAGGGTCTTTTGGATCAAGTTGCCTTAATACACCTGTTATCTCTTCAACCGCTTTCCAATCGTCTTGTTTACGTTTTAGTAAACCTAATTTGCGACTCACATTTCCGGTATGAACATCCAAAGGCAAACACAATAATGATGGATCAATGCTTTTCCAAATACCAAGATCAACTCCTTTCATATCTTTTCGAACCATCCAACGCAAATACATGCACAAACGTTTGGAACTAGAATTCTTTGCGGGGTCAGAAATATGTTTCTCACTTCTCTTTTGATGTGATTGTCTTAAAAATTGTTCTCTAAAATGTATGATCGCATTTTTCACATCAACATCATTCGGCTTTATTCCCTTTGAAAATGCTAATTCAAGTCCATTATGTTTAGTGTATATATTTTTAAGTGAACGAATAAAAAAAGTACAATCGATCCCATTGAATGTGCGATGAACAAAATCATCAAACTTTTTTAGATCCTTCGTTGTATGCTGCGTTACAAATTCAAATGGGGCGTTATCCATTAAATTCATTAAACTCGTCGCATTAGTAATAATTGATCTTCGGTTTCCCCAGGCAATTGTGGCCGCCAAAAATCCGGCGATCTCAATATCTTCCTTCCGAGAAAATAAATGTGGGATCTGTATAGGATCATTTTCAATAAATCCTTTTGTATTGTATTGCAGGAATTTTTCGTCCAATAATTCCTTTATCCCTTCTTTTATCTTCACGCGTCTTTAGTTAGATCAAGTTCCTTTAGTTTAGGATTTGCTTTATGAATTCCAAGAACAACTAAAATGGTCATTACTCCTCCAAACGCAATTGAGGGAACAAGTCCAAAGAATTTTGCAGCAACACCACTTTCAAACGCACCGATCTCGTTACTCGATCCAATAAAAATACTATTTACAGCAGTTACCCTTCCTCGCATATTATCCGGAGTCATTAATTGTAAAATACTATGACGAACCACTACACTAATATTATCAAAGGCACCGGTTAACGCAAGCATGCTAAATGCTAACCAATAATTGGTACAGTAAGCAAATGCAATTGTAAATGCACCAAATGCTGCAACCGACCATAACAAAGCAACCCCTGCGTTTTTTCCCGGTGGTTTTACCGCCATGATCAAGGCCATCAAAACAGCGCCGATAGCCGGTGAAGTGCGCAACAGACCATATGCTTCAGGACCCAAATGCAAAATTTTATCTGTGAATGCAGGGATCAACACTACGGCACCCCCAAATAGAACCGCAAAAAGATCCAACGACAAAGCACTAAGCACCATTTTATTTTTAAAAACAAATTTCAAACCCACTTTCATGCTTTGCACAATGGATTCGGTATTTTCGGGAATAAATGTTTGTTTGTAAGATGTTAGTGCAATAAATGTGAAAGCCAAAACATAAAATGCAATATTTAAAAGGTAACACCAATCGGCGTGTAGTTGTCCTCTAAAAGCATATATCAACCCTGCGATAACAGGACCAAGAATTGCGCCGACATGCCAAACTGTGCTATTCCATGTAGTTGACTGCGTATATAAATGACGAGGAATAAAGGATGTCATGAAAGGCTGCACACTTGCCGCTAAAAATGAACGAATGACCCCAAATACAATAACAATAATAAATAAGGCCGATAATCCGAACGAACGCATTACTGTTATAAATGGTGCACTATTAAAATATAAAGCAATTGCTCCAAGCAGTAACATAAAAATTCCTCCAAGAATGATCTTCTTTCTATTCAAAAGATCGGCATAATGTCCGCTAAAAAAAGAGGTGATGATAAAAGGTACAGCCTCCGCTAAACCGATCATCCCTAGAACAAACTCTTCTTTGGTAAATTCGTAGTACACTTGCAGGTTAATGGTACTCATCTGCAACTGAATCCCTATAGTAAGGAAAAAACGGGCCAAAATAAAGTAGCGGTATTGCTTTATTTTAAAGATCTCGAGCGAAGAGCTATCAAAAATACCCATAACCATTACAAATTTATTTTAATTATTTTTATATTTATCGTCTCGTTTGGAAAACAACTTAAAACATATCAACCTAAAATCCTTATCCGAAGATGACCGTCCTCGCGAAAAACTAATGCAATTAGGTAGCCGGCATTTAAGTGATGCCGAATTATTGGCCATCATTATTGGATCGGGAAATAATGAGGAAACTGCTATTCAACTTGCTCAGCGAATACTACATGAGAGCAAAAATGATATAAATACTTTAGCTAAATTATCTCTTAACGAGCTCCAGAAATTTAAAGGCGTTGGTCCGGCCAAAGCCATTAATATAGCAGCTGCGTTTGAATTAGGCAGAAGACGAAAAGACGCAGATGTTGGAGAAGAACAAAAGATATCGTCGAGCAGAGATGCATTTAATATTCTCCATCATAAATTGGCCGATCTTCCGCACGAAGAGTTCTGGATAGTTCTTCTCAATAGAGGAAATAAAGTGATCAAAATAGAAAGTATAAGCAAAGGCGGAATAAGCGGAACTGTTGTGGATGTTCGATTAGTTTCAAAAGCAGCTATCGAAAATAATACCAGCAGTGTGATCTTGGCACATAATCACCCCAGCGGAAATCTAAAACCCAGCCAAAATGATATTGATATCACCAAAAAAATAAAAGAGGCCCTAAAATTATTTGATATTACGCTGTTCGATCATTTGATCATTGGAGATCAAGCGTATTACAGTTTTACCGATGAGGGAATTTTATAAATTAATCCTTTAGCAGAAAATAATTCTTGTTCTCTCCCACTCTCCAACCAAATGTTCGTTCGATAAAATGAAGAAGTTTGTTTTTGAAACTGATCTTTACTTTTGAATTATCGTAAGTGAATTTCCAATTGGCTTTTGCAATACGCTCTTTATATAAAGCAGGATGAGTTCCCTTGTAATTTTCCAGAAGATCAATATTACTGTAATCAAATTCTTCAACAACAGGAATATTTTCTTTCATCCAATTATCATCGTGCCACATTTTATGGAAATTTTCCTGTTTAGCTTGCTGAGCTTTTGGTGGTTTTACCCAACCATAATGATAAATAGATGCATTTATTTGCTTTACGTTTAATTTTTCATCATTTCCTGTTCTAAAGCCTTGCGCATCTTTGTACGAGCGAATGCTTTTGTCATTTTTAATAATACGGATCTCTTTACTATACCATCTTCTTCCTGTTCCAATATAATTATACTGTCCATAAAAATGTTTGTAATTAAAAAGCAAGCCTTGCACTGCTTTATCCTCCTTGTATTTTTCCATCGCTGCTTTGATCGCCGGCAGATCTTCTTCGTGAACACATTCATCCGACTGAATATAAAAACACCAATCGCTATCCATCCCAATAGCATCAAATACTTTATTGGTCTCGATAGAAAGCACCAAACCTCCTTCTCGCTTTGTATCATCCCAAACCGATTCTAGTATTTTTATTTTATCTGATTTGATCGAACTTATCAATTCCAAAGTTCCATCATCGCTATTACCAACGCCAACAATAAATTCGTCGCATATTGGTAATATACTTTGAATAGCTTCCAATACGGGATAATCGTACTTGATCGCATTTCGTATTATAGTGAAACCTGTTACTTTCATTTTCTTAAAACGGATATCCAATTCCAAAATTAACTACCATCGAACGCCAAGGTTGCTTATCGAATGTAAATCTATTTCCTTCGGCGTATTTAGGATCTCTAATTGGAACAGCAAAATCAAAGCGTAAAATTAAAAAATCCAGATCCCAACGCAAACCAACACCACCACCTAAAGCAATTTGTTTATAAAATTCGTCCACCCTAAATTCACCATTTGGTTTATCCTGCACTTTTTGCAAGCGCCAAATGTTTCCCCCATCGGCAAATACTGCTCCGTAAAACGATTTTATAATAGGGAAACGATATTCAATATTTCCTTCCAGCAAAAGATCTCCAATTTTATCAAAACGCGTTGAGCTGTTGGTTGGGTCATATCCTCCCGGACCTAATGTACGCGCGCGCCATGCTCTTATCGTATTTGGTCCACCAGTAAAAAAACTTTGTTCGTATGGTAATGTATTTAAATTCGCTAATGTTTTTCCAATACCGCCTGCAATGCGATAAACAAGTTTACGTTTTTTGCTCAAAGGAATATAAATTCGGTATTCTAATTCGGCTTTTAAGAAATTAGCAAATGGCACACCAAATATTGTGTAGCGCCCTAACGAATCCTTTTGTGCACCTTTAGCATTATAATAGGCCCGCAAAATATTTCCCGATGATGAAGCAAGTAACCTAACATAATGCACGGTCGTATTACTTGTAAGCATATTTTCTTTTGAAGAGAAAACCACTCCAACTTTCGAAAGCGTTGTAATGTGATCAACAAATGAATTCAAAAGAAATGCATCATGTAATTCGCCTAGATCCTTTTTAAAAGCCGTTGATAATTTTGCTTTTACACTATAGATCTCAAATGGTGCGATCTCGTATTTGAATAAGCGATTCTTTGAGCGAAAACTTAAACCATACTCAAAACTTACAATATTACGCACAAAGGTTGCGCGCGCTTGGTAATTTACTCCGGTTTTAAAATACGTTCGCGGCAACATCTCATTTTTAAATGGGAAAAGCGAGAACGGAAAAAATGCACGTGGTACCGAGAATGTGAACTCGGGTCCTATTTGAAACGTATTGAATAATTGCTGAACTCTGGTAAGCGATAATAGATCAGGATCATCTTTCGAATCTCCAATTTGATTTTGAGCCGTGAGTGCGCCCTGCAATTTAAGTTGGATCACTTCTCCACCTTTAAAAACATTTTTATTCCTATAAATTAAACTTCCATCGATACCTCTATTACCCGAAGTATTGATCAACTCTGTTTCTAAAGTAATGGATTGTTTTATTAAAGGCGTACAAATAATATAGCAGTCGAGTTTTGCAGGAAATTCATCGCTCTTAAAGAACTGTATGGTAACTCCTTTAAAAATTCCCAAACCAAGTAAACTCTTAAATGTAGCTTCGGCCGTATCGCGAATAAAGAGTGCGCCCTTTTGTAGTTTAATAAAATCGGCGAGCAAAGTTGCTTTATATCGTAAGGGCTCATTATGAAGAAATTTTACATCTTTATTCTTCGGAACTGTAGTGTCTTTGAATTGTATCTCACGTATATTCCCAAAAATTGGTTCTGTTATCACATAGATCTGATTGATCCGAAATTTAGTGTGATTTACAAAGATGATCGAGTCATCACTATTGCTATACGTTCGTGAGAATTTACGCAAGATCAATTCAACCGAAACAAAATTACCTGTGTAATTACTATCCACATTATAATTCAAATAAGCTGTTTCAAAAAAGTAATATCCGTTATTAAGCAAAAATTTAGTGATCCTTGCACGTTCATCATTTAAAACACCGGCGTCGTATCGGTCGCCACGCTTAATTAAACTATGAATGGTATCTGAATAAAAAAGATCGGCGATCCTCTTATCCTCCAATGTGTATGTAAAATGATTGATGTAATAAGCATTTCCCGGACTTACTTCATAAGTAAGTTCAGCTTTTTGTTTCTTGATCTTGCCAAGCTTATTACGGGGATTCCAATCCACGCACCAATCTACTTTATTATTAAAATATCCTTTACTAAATAAGAACATTCGCAATTGCCTTGCTGTTTGATTTGCCAATAACGAATCAAAAACAATTGGCGCTTCACCAATGTTGCGAATATTTTCGCGAGTGGTTGGTTCCTCTTTATTTAATAATTCAGGTACTTTGAGTTTTTTGCCTTCTTTTTCTCGTTTGATATTCTTTTTATTTGCTTTTTGTATCCGTTTTGCATTCTTTATATCGTATCTATCATTTCTTTTTTCTCTTTTTGCTTGTGTTATAGAATCATTGAACATATTATACCATCCCACAAAGAAGGGCAATTTTCCGAAAAATTTACGATTTGGTTTTTGTTTCAAAAAGCCCTCAAATTCCTCTGTGGGTATCTTGGTTGACTTATATCCTTCGATCTTTACCTTTTCGAGTAAATATTGATCTTTTTTCAGTCTGCGAGACGTATTACAAGAAGTAAAGAGAATGAGAAATGAAGCAAAAACTATAAAGTATTGCCCACAAACATTTATTTTCTTAGAAAAAAACAATAATTAACTTTACAATGTAGCGAATTTAATGCTAAAATATGATTAGTAAAAGCCAAATAAAATATATTACTTCCTTGCATACCAAAAAGCAACGCTTACTCGAGAATTGTTTCGTTGCCGAAGGTATCAAAACGGTTATCGAGATACTCAACGAACAACCAAGTATCATTAAGGATCTATTTTGTACCGGCGACTTTTATGAAACGAATAAAAAACTTATTTCCTCAAAAAATATAAATACAATACGCGTCAATTCCAAAGAACTTTCGCAGATAAGTCAACTTGCTACGCCTAATGAGGTACTTGTTGTTTGTGGTAATTTACCCACTAAAAATATCGCAACGGATCTTACCAAAAACTTTTCTTTTTATTTGGATGATATTCGCGATCCGGGGAATTTGGGAACTATCATTCGCATTTGCAGTTGGTTTGGGATAAAAGATCTTTTTTGCTCCGAAGAAACGGTAGAATTATATAATCCAAAATGCATACAAGCTTGTATGGGCGCATTTTTGAGAGTGAATGTACATTACATTGGACTAAAAGAATTGATAGCCGGCGAAAAGATAAAACATGTATTTGCCACCGAACTTAAAGGAAAGAATATCTATACCCAAACATTAAAAAGTGGTTTAATACTAATCGGAAATGAAGCCAACGGTATTAGAAAAGAAACACATCAATTAGCTAATGAAAGTCTTACCATTCCTTCGGCCGTTGGAAATACCGAATCCTTGAATGCAGCCATTGCTACCTCTATCATTGCATCTGAATTTTTTAGAAGGAGTTTATAGAAGTATTTATATTACTTCTTTTTTACATTGCCTTTGAATCGCAATTTAATGAACCCATCTTTGGTGTTACAATTAATGTACACCACTCTATCCTGACGTTCGTAAGCACTCTTAGTATCAAATTTTACAACAATAGTGGTGCTTTTCCCCGGTAAAACGGGCATATCGTCATATTCAGCACTTGTGCACGAACACTCTACTTCATAATCTTTTATGAGGAAAGGAACAGTACCAACATTAGTTACAACATACTTCAATCTCACTACCGCGCCTTGCGTAACTGTTGTAAAACTTTGTTTGGCATCATCTATTTTTACCTCAGCAAACTGCGCAACGGAAGTATTGCATAAAAAAAAGAAAAGCACCAAAGGTACTATCCTCTTCAAATAAAAAATCCCCCCGATAATACCGAGAGGATCTTTTAGTTTAAATTCTTTTTTATCCACCTGCTTCTTCTCCACCCGGTTTAGCTTTTATTTCGCCTTTTATCTTTACTTTTTTAGAAGCAAATTTGGCATTTGAACTGATCGTGATATTTTTCTCAAAACGACCAACACGTTTTGTATCATATTTTATCTTGATCACTCCACTTTTGCCCGGTAAAATAGGCTCTGCCGGCCAACCTTGCTTACCATCGATGGTAGTTGTAGTACAACCACACTCAGCAGTAACCGCAGTAATAGTTAAGGGCGATTTACCAACATTAGTGAATTTAAATTCCCTGATACCATTCGCATCCCATTCAACCGTACCAAAATCAATGGTCTCCGATTCAAATTTCATATCGGGAGCATTGGGATCGGGATTTGGGATCACCGAATCTTGCGCATTTGAAGTAAGCGCCAAACCGGCAACAAGGAACAAACTATATAATAAGTGTTTCATATTCTAATTAAAATTAAAAGAATTAACCTTTCTTCTCAACCGGAGCTCCTGTTGGAGTTTTGTTCTCTGGGAAAGTTTCTTCTACCGGTTTTGCTTCAACGTTACCTTTTATGGTAAGAACTACGTTACCGCTTTTTGCGTTCGAGTTAACAGTAACTGTTTTATAGATACCACCAACACGGTTTGTATCATATTTTACTTTTATAACACTGCTTTTACCCGGTAAAATTGGTTCTTTAGGACATTGTGGAACTGTACATCCACAGCTTCCCATGCAATTAGTAATAACCAATGGTTCTTTACCGTTATTAGTGAATTTGAACTCACATTCACCATTACCACCTTGCATTACGTTACCGTAATCGTGGACCATTTTTTCCATTTTAATATCGGCTGTGCTTACCGGAGCTGTAGTAGGTTGAGTTGCAGCAGCAGCGTGGTTATGACCATCTCCTGCAGTGTGACCTTCTTGTGCGAAACTAAATGCAGTCAAACCTGCAAATAATCCTAGAGTTAATACAATTTTTTTCATGTTACGTGTTTTTTGTTGGTTAAAGATTTTACTTGGATAAAGATACTAAAAATCGTGCCATAAAGATATGCGATACTGGCTAACTTTGCTTAATTTTACGATTTTTAACAGAAATTGGTAATTCCTAAATGGAGATCGGCAAGACATATAATCCGCACGACGCTGAAGCAAAATGGTATCCATATTGGATGAAGAATAATTTCTTTGCATCAAAGCCCGATAAAACAAAGAAACCCTACACCATTGTAATTCCCCCGCCAAATGTTACCGGTGTTTTGCACATGGGTCACATGCTTAATAATACCATTCAAGATGTATTGATAAGAAGAGCGCGCATGCTAGGATTTAATGCATGTTGGGTT
The DNA here is from genome assembly GCA_023251775.1 of Sphingobacteriaceae bacterium. Lineage (GTDB taxonomy): Bacteria > Bacteroidota > Bacteroidia > B-17B0 > Aurantibacillaceae > Aurantibacillus. The sequence goes on from JAHEYC010000015.1 coordinate 50,063, forward strand.
CCCGGAACAGATCACGCCAGCATTGCTACCGAAGCAAAAGTGGTTGCCTTATTAAAAGAAAAGGGAATTAAAAAAACAGATATTTCACGCGAGGAATTTTTAAAACATGCCTGGGATTGGAAAGAAAAATATGGCGGTATAATTTTAGAACAATTAAAACATTTAGGCGCATCGTGCGATTGGGATAGAACAAAATTCACCATGCAGGATGATATGAGTGATGCTGTTTTGGATGTGTTTGTGGATCTTCACAAAAAAGGACATATCTATCGCGGTGTTCGGATGGTGAATTGGGATCCGCAAGGTTTAACTGCGGTAAGCGACGAAGAAGTTATTCATAAGGAAAAAGATAGTCAATTAGTTTTTATCAACTACAAAATAAAAGGCAGTTCAGAACATGTAACCGTTGCTACTACTCGTCCGGAAACTATCATGGCCGATACTGCTGTGTGTGTTCATCCTGAAGATGAGCGTTACAAACATTTGAAAGGAAAATTTGCTGTAATTCCCCTCATTAATAAAGAAGTTCCCATAATTTTTGATGAGTATATTGATAAAGAATTCGGAACCGGCGTTTTAAAAGTAACACCCGCGCATGATATCAACGATTATAATCTTGGCATCAAACATAAATTACCTGTTATTGATGGACTCACTGCAGAAGGAAAAATTAGTGAGGCCGCGCAAATTTATATTGGAATGGATCGCTTTGCGTGCCGTAAACAAATTATTAAAGATCTACAAGAACAAGGTTTCGTTTCAAAAATTGAGACGATAAAAAATAAAGTTGGTTACAGCGAAAGAACAGATGCTGTAATTGAACCTCGCTTAAGTATGCAATGGTTCTTAAAAATGGATAAGATCTCGAAACCCGCACTGGACGCAGTAATTGGCGGAGATGTAAAACTGATCCCCGAAAAATTCATCAATACCTATAAACATTGGATGGAAAATGTTCACGATTGGTGTATCAGTCGTCAACTTTGGTGGGGACAAAGAATTCCGGCATGGTATGATGGGCAAGGAAATACAGTTGTTTGCAAAACAAAAGAGGAAGCTTTTGAAAAATTACGAAGTACGAATGCCGAAGTACGAATCGAGAACGTTAAACAAGATGAAGATGTTTTAGACACATGGTTCTCATCATGGCTTTGGCCCTTAACTGTTTTTGATGCAGATATTATTAAGAAAGGTTGGGATAATGCCAATGAGGATCTTAAATATTATTATCCAACAAATGATCTTGTAACTGCTCCTGAAATTTTATTTTTCTGGGTTGCTCGTATGATCATTGCCGGAAAAGAATACACTGGACAAAAACCTTTTAATAATGTTTATCTAACAGGAATTGTTCGCGATAAACAAGGACGAAAAATGAGTAAGAGTTTGGGCAATAGTCCCGACCCTTTAGAACTTATAAGAAAATATGGTGCCGATGGTGTTCGTGTGGGAATGTTATTGAGTTCACCTGCAGGAAATGATCTTTTATTTGATGAAAGTTATTGCGAGCAAGGACGAAATTTTGCAAATAAAGTTTGGAATGCATTCCGATTGATAAAGGGGTTTGAAGTTGGTGATGTGAAGCAAACCAAAGCGCAAAAGGAAGCAATTAATTGGTTCGAACATAAACTAAGCGAACAAATTGCTTTGATCGATGATCATTATTCGAAATACAGAATGAGTGATGCCTTAATGGCAACTTATAAATTAGTATGGGATGATTTTTGTGCCTGGTATTTAGAAGCCATAAAACCTGATTTTGTTGATGGTAAAGCACAGCCGCTTGATAAAGCAACATTTGATGCTACCATCAATTATCTTGAAAAATTATTGATCATCATGCATCCATGGATGCCATTTATTACCGAAGAGATCTGGCATTTGATCAAAGAAAGAGATGCAAAAGATTGCTGCATTCTTGCTAAATGGCCTCAAAGAATTAACTTGGATATTAAGCAATTAGAAGAGTTTGAGATAAGTAAAGAATTAATTGCCACAATTCGCAATGTTCGAGCGCAAAAACAAATTTCTCCAAAAGAAAAACTAAGCCTTATAACAAAAGGCAATTCTGAGAGTTCGTTGTTTAATGACGTAACTATAAAACTTGCCAATCTTACCGAAATAAAACATACTTCTGATAAACTAGATAATGCGTTCAGTTTCGTTATCAAGAATAAAGAATTCTTTATCCCGCTTTCGGCAAGTTTAAATATAGACGAAGAACGCGGCCGAATTTTAAAAGAGATCGACTACAACAAAGGCTTCCTAAAAAGTGTTCAAATAAAACTGGCCAACGAAAAATTTATGAATAACGCCAAGCCCGAATTGGTGGAATTAGAACGCAAAAAAGAGGCTGATGCAATCGGCAAAATAAAGACCTTAGAGGACCAACTTTCGTCCCTAAAATAGCCTCCAATCCTTCACTCAATCAGCAAAATAGCTGTTTTAACACTTCTAAAACGGTTTTAGCACAGCCACTGTGTAAAAGTCCCCAAAAACATGACGAAATTTGGATTATCTTCGCCGAGTATAAAAAAAACCACTATCAATGAAAAAAACGGGAATCTTTGTATGTTTAAGCATACTTGCCTCAAGTTTAAGTTTTGGTCAAGCCGGTAAAGCAAAAACAAATCAGGCAAAAAGAACTTTGTATAATACTGACCAACAACAAATAACTGAATCAACAAAACCTGCAGTTGAAAGCCCTTATTTTGGTTACGACCACAAGATCATTGAGATCTCTATTGGCAATAGCATTCCTGCCGGCTTTCCAACTAAAGAAGGCTACCCAACCAAAGAACAGTATTTAAGCGTAATAAATAAGTGGATAAAAGACAACCCTGCATTCATTAAACCCGAACATAAAGAAACTGTAATAACCGATAAATAATTTTTTACATGAAAAAAATAATCTACATTTTTTTGATCTTTTGCGGACTAAAGGCTAATGCACAAACACTCACGTGTGCAACGCCAACGTTGGTATTTACCGATCCAACATTAGCCGGAAACCCTGTTATATCACCAACGATCGACTGTAATTACGCAGGATTCATAATGGTGAGAACAACACCTAATTTGGTGCCCGCAGGATCAGCAACCGCAGGTAACGCGCCATGTTTAAGATTCTATACGAGCTTAACAAACGCAAATTCATTAACCAATAATACTATTTGTGCAGCACAAGGAACAAATATTGCAGGATGTTTGAGTCCAAGTAATAGTGTTCTGTACACGTTGTATTACTCAGGCCTTAATCCTCAGTTCTCTCACAGCTACACACTTTGTAACGCAGCTATTGCCCCTAATTTTCAATATTCAGTTTCAAGTTGTTTTGATAATGTTGTTATCACTTCAGGAACATGGAATAACTCTGTAGCAAATGCATGTAATACAATTACAATTCCTGCAAATACTGCTATCGGAGCGGGATCTTTTGTGATCTCTCCTACGGTTACAGCATTAGCGGTAGTTCAAAACAGTGCTAACGGAAGTATCATTTACGATCCATACGAAATGGCTGCAGGTATTTATACCGTAACTTATACTTTTAGTACGCCAAACTGTACTACAAGTTCAAGCAGAACCTTCCAGATCAATAATCCTTTTGTTGGAGCAGGTACAAATTTTAATATTCCCCCTCCACTATGTCCTAATGGACCATGCATCGATCTTTACTCTCTGCAAACTGCAGGAAGTTATAGTCCGGGTGTATGGAGTGGAATTGGTGTAAGTTCAAATTCATTCTGTCCTTCAACTTCAGGCGCAGGTACATTCGCAGTTACGTATTCTACAGGTGTAACAGCAGTATGTAGTGCAACAAACACAAAAGTATTTTATGTGGCGCCACAACCAACTGCAAATGCAGGTCCAACAAAATCATTAACGTGTATTGCTAACCCGACTATACTTAGTGGTAGCGGTGGTGGAGCATATTCATGGTCGAACACAACTTTAGGAAATAATTTCTCTACAGTGGCAAGTCCAACCGTTGCTTTTGCAGGAACCTATACCTTAGTTGTAAATAACGGAACATGTTCTTCTTCACCTGCAACTATGCAAGTAATTACAAACACTACTCCTCCTACTTTACCATTAACCAGCGTGAGCAATATCATAAATTGTATAAATCCAACAGCTGTAATTTCGGGAACAGGAGCAGGTATTACATATACATGGTCAGGCCCAGGTGTAATTTTAGGTGGTGGAACATCATCGCCAACAGTTAATATTGGCGGAACATTTAATTATACGGTTACAAGTACAGTAAATGGATGTACAGCAACTTCAAATCAAGCTGTAGTTCAAAATACAACTACAAGTATGGTGCTTACTACAACGGGTGCCGCTATTAATTGTACAAATAATGCTACAAGTATTTCGGGAAATCAACCAACGTATACTTACACATGGACCGCGCCTGCTTCAGGAACAATTGTTTCGGGACAAGCAACACCAACATTAAATATTTTGGGAACGGGTGTTTATACCTTAGTGGCAACAAATCCTGCCAATGGTTGTAATATCACAAGTACTATAACTCCAAATACACAAACCGCAGTTATTACACCAACCATTTCTAACAATCCAACTATTACCTGTACAAATGCTACCGTAACTTTAAATGGATTACCAGGTGCCGGTGTGACCTATACAT
>JAHEYC010000097.1:0-10205 GCA_023251775.1 Sphingobacteriaceae bacterium
TTACAGGATTTTGAATTTCAATTTGAAACTGTAAAGCAATCTGTACAATTACAAGTGAACGATCTTAAAACGTATAACTCAAATGATTTTAATTATTATAGCGTTACAGGAAATGTAACCACGGCCGATTTTGCAGATGCTGAGACCGTAGAAAAATTATTAGTAAGCAAATTAGGAAACACAACATTAAAACCAAAATGGCAACATAACGAAAAAGGCACCGAACATAAATTTTTATTGGATAGCATTCAACGCCCGAATTCCGGTTATACAAACCTCACATTTAATTGTGATGCAAAAGAATTAGGTGTGGAAGTAAAATTAGACAAGAGTTTTGAAGTTCCTAAAAAAGGAGAGTTCAAATTACTAGATACGCGTTTGATAAATGATAACGAGCAATATGTATTGTTGAATTATTCTAATCCTGTAGATGCCAATCAATCGTTGGAAGGATTAATTGATCTTGGCGGATTTAAAGACCTGAAATTTATTGTGAGCAATAACCAAGTTTTAATTTATCCAAACGAATTTAAAACGGGTTCGTACACCTTAAAGATCCAAGCAGGCATTAGAGATACAAAAGGAACACGTTTAGAAAAATCGAGTGAACATAATATTGTATTTACCGAAGTAAAACCCGCTGTAAAATTTTTGGGTGAAGGAAATATTTTACCTTCTTCAAATAATTTAAGTATTCCATTCGAATGCGTGAACTTAAGAGCGGTTGACGTAAAAATTGTGAAGATCTACGAGAACAACGTTCTACAATTCTTACAAAACAATTCATTAGACGGAGGAAATAATTTAGCTCAAGTTGGAAAGAAGATCGTTGAGAAACGTATCAATTTGGGAATTACCAATCCTGCAGATTATAGCGTATGGAAAAAATTCTCTTTGGATATTTCTACCTTGATAAAATCAGAGCCCGGAGCAATTTACCGTGTGTTCTTGAGTTTCAAAAAATCATATTCAACGTATTCTTGCTTAGGAAATACCGATGATGGCAAATTTGAAATGGAAGAGATCAAAGAACCAACAGATGAAGAAGATGTTTCGTTCTATGGTTATTATTACGAAGATTATTATTATTCAGGTTACGAATACGAAGAAGGCGAAGATTATAATTGGAGCGATAGGGATAATCCTTGTAAAGGCGCGTATTACCGTCAGTACGAAAGAACAGTTGCCAGAAATATTTTAGCGTCAGATCTTGGTATCACCCTTAAAAAAGGAAATGATGGAAGTTTATTTGTTGTGGCAAATGATCTACTTACAACAAACCCGGTTGGCGATGTAACTATTGAAGTTTACGATTACCAAAAACAATTGATCCAAAGCGATAAAACCAATGGCGAGGGACAATTATTCATGAACTTAAAACAAAAAGCGTATTTTTTAGTTGCTAAAAAAGATAATCAACGTGCGTATTTACGTTTGGATGATGGCGCAACTTTACCTTTAAGTTTATATGATGTATCGGGCGAAGCCATTAAAAAAGGAATTAAAGGATTTATTTACGGTGAGCGCGGCGTTTGGCGTCCGGGTGATTCATTATTCTTGAATTTTATTTTAGAAGATAAACTCGGAAATATTCCTGTGAATCATCCTGTGGTATTTGAATTAACCAATCCGCAAGGACAAGTTTCAAAACGTTTGTTCAGCAATAAGAGCGTGGATGGTTTTTATAATTTCTCAACTGTAACCGACAAAAATGCACCAACAGGTTTATGGAATGCGGAAGTAAAAATTGGAAGTATAAAATTCAATAAGAGCATTCGTATAGAAACCATAATGCCAAACCGCTTGAAATTACAAGTGGATGCAGGCGATAATAAATTATTGTGTGCTTCTGATAAAAATATGTTGAGCGTTCATGCGAATTGGTTAACAGGAGCAGTAGTTCATAATTTACCGGTGAATGTACAAGTATCTTTAAGCTCTGATAATACATCCTTCCCAAAATTCAAAGATTATGTGTTTGATGATGCAACAGTGCATTACGAAGCGCAAAACATTACGGTATTGGATGATAAATTAGATGATGTTGGTAATATTAGTTTACCATTAAATATAGATGTACAAAATAATGCGCCCGGTTTCTTAAAAGCAAATTTCACAACGCGTGTGTACGAACAAGGCGGTGCATTTAGCGTTGATCGTTTTTCTATTCCTTATTCACCTTACACCTATTATACCGGATTAAAATTACCTGATGGTGAAAAAAATACAGGCATACTTTATACGGGTAAAGATCATTATATACAAATTGCTACTTGTGATTTTAAAGGAATTGCCACATCGCGCGGTAATTTAAAATTTGAGATGTATAAATTAAGTTGGAGATGGTGGTGGGATCAGTATGCCGACGATGTTGCTAATTATGCAAGTGATGAATATCACGAATCGGTACAAAGCGAAATTGTGTCGAGCGTTAACGGTAAAGCAAAAGTAAAAGTTAATGTAAAAGAAAGTAAATGGGGTCGCTATTTAATTAAAGTAACGGATGCCGACGGACACTCTGCAAGTATGGTTACCTATTTCGACTGGCCAAACTGGATGGAACGTGATGGTGGCAGCGATAATAAAATTGTGACCAATATGTTGAACTTTACAACCGATAAAACATCTTATAAAACAAAAGATGAAGTTACGGTTACAATTCCTACACCTGAAAAATGCAGGGCCTTAGTTACAATAGAAAATGGCAGTCGTGTTATTCAAGCAGATTGGATACAAACAGAAAAAGGAACAACCAAATACAAATTCAAAGTAAAACCCGAGATGGCACCGAATGTGTATGTGCATGTGTCGTTATTGCAACCGCACTCGCGCGCGAACGATCTTCCAATTCGTTTATACGGTGTTGTGCCAATTACCATTGACGATCCGGAAACACATTTGAAACCGGTAATTGAAATGCCGAATGAATTAGTTCCTGAACAAGAAGTGACTATTAAAGTTAGTGAAGCAAATGATAAAGAAATGGCATTTACGCTTGCAGTAGTTGATGAAGGCTTATTAGACATTACGCGATTTAAAACACCAAATCCTTGGAATACATTTTATTCTAAAGAAGCCTTAGGTGTAAAAACGTGGGATGTGTACGATAATGTTATTGGTGCATTTGGTGCAGAGTTAGAACGCATTTTAAGTATTGGTGGTGATGGCAGCGAAGTTGGTGATGATGGAGCCAAAGCAAATCGATTTAAACCAATGGTGAGATTTTTTGGTCCTTTTCATGTAGATAAAGGCGATAAACACACCATTAAATTTAAAATGCCAATGTATGTTGGATCTGTTCGCACCATGGTAATTGCAGGAGAAAAAGGCGCATATGGTTCTGCAGAAAAAACAACACCTGTAAAAGCGCCGTTGATGGTGCTTGGAACTCTACCGCGTGTATTAAGTGTAACAGAAGAAGTAAAATTACCAATTTCTGTTTTTGGCGGAAGCAAAGCCGTTGGAAGCACACAAATAAAAGTGGAAGTGAATGAATTTTTGCAAACCGTTGGCGGAAATGTAAGAACAGTGAATATTGGTAAGGACGATGAGAAATTAGTATCGTTCGACCTGAAAGTAAAAAACAAAACAGGAATTGCCAAAGTAAAAATTACGGCAACGGGTGGCGGACACACTGCGAATTACGAATTAGAATTAGATGTGCGTAATCCAAATCCATACCAAACAACCATAAAAGATTTTTGGGTGGATGCAGGAAAATCGGTTGGTGAGAATATAAATGCCGTTGGTTTAGCGGGAACAAATAGTGGAGTATTGGAATTGTCGACCATTCCTCCAATTAATTTGGAAGAACGTTTGCAATATTTGATCACCTACCCTCATGGTTGTATTGAGCAAACAACATCGCAAACATTTGCACAATTATATTTGACCGATATTTTGGATCTAAATCCTGAGCGTAAAACTGCGGTTGAGAATAATATCAAATACGGAATAAACGAGATCCGCAAATTCCAATTGCAAAATGGAGCAATGGCCTATTGGCAAGGATTAACTGAGCCGAATGATTGGGGCACAACTTATGCAGGACACTTTTTAATACTCGCCGAGAAAAAAGGATATACACTTCCGGCAGGTATGAAAAAAGATTGGGTAAGTTACCAGCAAACGGTTGCTCAAAATTTTGAGATCAGCAAAAATAAATATTATACCAATGATATGAGTCAGGCTTATCGCTTGTATGTTTTAGCATTGGCAAATCAACCTGCTACAAGCGCCATGAATCGTTTGCGCGAATACGGAGGCTTAACTAACGAAGCGCGTTGGTTATTGGCAAGTGCATATGCACAAGTGGGACAAATTGACGAAGCCGAAAAATTAATTGCAAAAGCAAGTACTGATGTGGCAAGTTACCGCGTTAATTATTGGACCTACGGATCTTCCGATCGCGATATGGCAATAATTTTAGATGCTTTGTGTAATATGAATAAAAAACAACAAGCATTTACGCAATTGAAAAAAGTTTCGGCTATACTTTCTTCAAAAAGTTGGTTGAGCACGCAAACTACAGCGTTTGGATTAGTATCGGTTGCTAACTTCATTAAAAAATTCGGTGGAGCATCGGCTATGCAAGCAGATGTAACCTTGAATGGAAATCCTGTGAATATAAAAGGCAATACAGCCATTGTGCAAATTCCAATTGATTTCAAGAGTGGAAAAGGCGGCAACTTTAAAATTGTAAATAAGGGTAAGGGTATGTTGTATGCACGCTTGGTGAACAGAGGCAAACCTCCCATTGGTGATGAAGTAGCAGCCAACGAGAATATTAGTGTAAATGCAGTTTACAAAGATCTTAACGGAAATGTGATCAGTGTAGATGAGTTAGGACAGAGCAGCAACTTTATGCTTTCGGTAACTGTAACTAATTTAGGTTTAGTTGGCGAAGTGAAAAACTTGGCCTTGATGAATTATATTCCGAGTGGTTGGGAAATTCATAACGCGCGCATGGACGAAAATGAAGCTGCTCTAAAAAATAGTGATTTTACGTATCAGGATATTAAAGACGATAGAGTAATGACCTATTTTGATCTGAACCAAAACCAAAGCAAAACATTTAATATTATGCTAAACGCAAGCTACGAAGGCAAATACTATTTACCTGCGGTGAATGTAGAGGCCATGTACGATAACAGCATTTTTGCACGGACGAAAGGGCAATGGATAAAGGTGGTGAAGCAGGTGGATGAGAAAGTTGCGGGGAAGTAAGTCAAACAACAATATATTTTAATCTATAAAAAATAATTAATGATTGATATAGTAGAAATGAACTTCAACTCCTGGGATAAGTTGACTAGTTTTATTGATAGTAATTTTTCTTACTTCAATAATTTTACGTTTCGAGGACATGCTGATTCTTCTTGGAAACTTGAAAGTACAATAACAAGGGCGTTGAATAAATTAAAAAAGGGAGTTAGCAAGCAGGGTTTAGTTGATGTCCATTTGAGTAGTTTTAAGCATAATCTAAGAGGTCGGACAAATCAGAATATTAATTCTATCCCAGAAAACGAACTTTATGCTATTGGGCAACATTTTGGATTATATACGCCATTGTTAGATTGGACAAATTCACCTTATGTTGCTTTATTTTTCGCTTTACAAGGAAATTCCAGTTCCGGAAAAAGATGTATATGGGCAATAGCCGATTCTCTAATAACTGATATTAACTATATAATCAAAGCTCCAAACAACAAGATAGAAATTGTAAAACCACTGAGTAATGACAATCCTCGTTTGGTTAGCCAACAAGGCTTATTTTTAAGACTTCCAATAGATTCGTCACTCGAAGACTTAGTTAATCAAGCTAAGAGTAACAGGAAGGGGACGCAAATTTATAAAATTACTTTTGATGATAGCATTAAAAACGATTCACTTGCAAGCTTAAACACTATGAACATTAATAATTTAACCTTATTTCCGGACCTTATCGGATCTTCTCTTCACACCAACTATGTTTTAGAAGCAGATCCTTATTTGGAAGATAAAAGGGAAGAGATATGGCAGGCGTATGAAAAAGGAAACAATAATAAATCCAAATGAAACCCTCTATAAAACTTCATTCGATTGCCTTTGCACTTTCAACAGCAATTATTTTTAGCATTTGGACTGGTGCTTCCGAATTAGTTCAAATACATCCAGCACTTAAAATTACTTTAGGGGCATTAGTTTCTTTAGGACTATATAGGTTGCTTGCTCAGGGGATTGTTTATTTAACTCGAAAATCAGTTATGTTTAAGAAACTATTCTTGGGGCCATATTATCTTGGAGGTACTTGGGTTGGTTTTTATATCGGAATTTCAGGAAAAGAAAGATTCTTGATTGAGCGATTTGAGCAGGATATTGACGCTTTAGTTATTAGGGGAAAATCGTATGATGAAACATTAAAGTATCATGCTGCTTGGACAGCCTCATCAGTAAATATCGATATCATTAAAGGTCGGATCTCATATATGTATGAATGTACACCAATTAACGAAAATTTAAATGGAAACGGTGTTGCAATATTCGATTTTCAAAGAGAAAACCAATATTCTATACCAAAGAGGCTTTCTGGATTTTCAGCGGACCTACATATAGGTCAAAGAACTAAAGCCCTCGAAATTAAAATTTCTGACGATTGTAATGTTGTCGAAAACGAAGCACTGAATAAAGCAAAAAAATTATTCAAAGAAAATAAAGACAAATTTTAGAATGAGGTCACACCCCTAATCCATCTACGCTTTAAACCGTAAAATTTTCTTACTTTTATTCTTACAATGAATATAGATGACCTTGAAAATAATTCAATTCCATTAAAGAAGATCTATAAAGATAAAGGCATTACATGTGCAACATACCTTGGTGGGCCTTTAGTAGCAGGATATCTTATTGCAGAGAATTTCAAAGTATTTAAAGAAAAGGAGAAGGTAAAGATCACCTGGGTCATCACTATCATTTTTACTGTTGTTCTTTTTACAACCGTTGTTCTTCTTCCTGATTCCATACATGTCCCAAATTATATTATACCCATTATTTATACCGGTGCTGCTCACTTCTTGATCACGCGTTATCAGGGTGAAAAGATCAATTCTCACATAGCTAATGGTGGCCTTACTTATTCCGGATGGAGAATAGCTTTAATTTCGTTGATAGGCCTAGTAGTAACAGTAGCTCCATTTGTTTTTTCTGCTTTAATTTATGATGGCGCTACAAATTTTAATATCGATACAAAAACATATGGTCCAACACAAAATGAGATCACCTATGAAAAAAGTTTAACGGTGGTTGAAGTTGATAAGATGGCTGATGCTCTTTTTTCAACAGGTTTTTTTGATGATGCGGAAAAGAAATACGTTTATGAAAGAAAAGTTGGAAATGATTATGAACTTCGCATAGGAATTGAACCGAACAGAGTAAATGAAGATGGCTTTAAACAGGCTTTCAAAGGCTTTAGAGATGATCTTCAAACCCTCTTTCCAAATAATAAGATCGTTATTTTATTGATCGGTGAAACTGTCGACGACATCTTAGCACGAATAGAATAAATCATAATTCGGGCATTACCATTTCCAAAACTTTGTTAAACCGTTTTGTTGGCTTTAGTAAATGGTCTAATTTAGAGTATAAGAAACATCCATCATGAAAAATAACAATTTATTAAGAACGGCAACGCTTTTTAGTTTTATTATTTTGCTTTCGGGTTTTGTGGCATTTAAAGGCGGTGCCTTTGATAATTACGTAAGCGAAAATGCGTATCCCAATGAAAAAAGATCGGGCATGCCAACTGATTCGCCAACTCCAAAAAAAACTGTAAAGAAGAAGAGTCCCGAAATGATGTCTTCATCAAAGTCGATGGTATTAAGCCACGAGGATATAAAAATTGATACGGCGAAAGCTCCAGCTCAAAAACAAAACGCCAATCAATCTCAATCCAAAGAGACTGCCAAAAAACAGCCTAAGTAATTTTAGTGAATTACTACAAACTCATAGAAGGCACAGCTTTAAGTCTTGTGTTTTTGGCAGCGGTATTTATTCCAATGGAAAAAGTATTTCCTGCAAAGCCGGGACAAAAGATCTTTAGGGCACAATGGCTCACCGACCTACTCTATTTTGCGGGACAATATTTTATTTGGGGTTATTTTGTTATTTGGGTATTAAGTTATTTTAGTTTTTGGTTAGATGATATTGTTCCGCAAAGTTTCAGAACAAAAGTAGCTTCGCAATCTATTTGGTTGCAATCTTTAGAAGTGATCCTCATCAGCGATCTTATTATTTATTGGGGACACCGCTTGCAACACAAAGTTGATTTCCTTTGGCGTTTTCATAAAGTTCATCACAGTGCTGAGCATTTAGATTGGTTAGCGGCGCATCGCGAACATCCATTGGATTCTATTTATACAGTTGGTTTAATTAATTTGCCTGTATTTATTTTAGGGTTTCCATTAGAAACTTTAGCCGCGTTAGTTGCCTTTAGAGGAATTTGGGCCATTTATATTCATTCGAATGTGCGTTTGCCATTAAAATTTTTACGCGCTATTATTGGTTCGCCCGAATTGCATCATTGGCATCACGACCTAGAAAGAGATGCAGGAAATTATGCAAATATTTCTCCCATAATGGATATTATTTTTGGAACCTATACTTGTCCCGATCATGAACCCGAAAAATTTGGTATAAAAGAAACGTTTCCAAAAACCTACGTGAAGCAAATGATCTACCCTTTGTTGCCTAAGAAAATGGCGGTAAAACTGTTGGGGAAGAAAGGGTAAAAAATTAAGGGAATTTTCTATAAATTTCCTTTCTGTGTTCGCAAACAACAAAATAAACTATTCTTTTTCGATCCGGTGATCACCTACTCTAATACGATAATAGACATCGTAACCGGCCAATTTCTTTAGATTTTTAATATGTGTACTATTTTGAGCAGATTCAACTTGCACAATACAATCTGCAATTGCATTTTTAAGAGCTTTATTTTTAAGTTTCTTTAGCTCTTTAAGAAAAGACTTCTTAAACTCGATCTTCATTTTCCTAAAGCTTTCATTACTTCGCTTCGACTTACGGTTGATGTTTTCATCCCCGCCTCAATTTTCTGAGCCAGTTTCCAATCTTCAACTTCCGAATGAGTAAGTGCTTTATCCGACATCCCTAACTTCTTTGCAAGACTAATAAGGAATGCAATATCCGATTTCTTTTCTACATTAATTAATACTGTTTCCATAACGATCAATTTACATATAAATTTAATGAATTTCGCTGACAATTCAAAGTCGGCTGTAACCGAAACAAGTGCTAAAGCCCCTCAATTTCCCCATCTCCAAAATAAAACTTATCTTCATAAGGAAATAATTCCCTTGAAGATCTTTACAAAATATTTTTTCTCTAGCCTTCTACTACTCCTTTTAGTTTTTGCAATAAACTTAAACGGACAAAATGCAACCACTAACAAAGGAAATCTTTCTACCATTTATTTTGATACGATCATAAAACCTTGTGGTTCACAAAACGCACAGTATGTTGGTTATATTCATTCCACCGCTAAAAAAAACAAACTGCAATCCCTCAAAAGATCCGGTGTAAAAAGAGAATGGGAATACAAACCATTTAATGATTCGGAAATAGTGAGTGCGCCTATTCCTCTTAATGGAGAGTTAATGCATTATACAACTAATGACTTTTATAGAGAATATGACACATACGATCTATTTAAAAATGGACATCAAACTATACGAAAAGAACGCGTAAAGAATAATTTTAATAAGGAGATCCATATTATTTACTACGATAGCTTGTATAAAAATATGCCTGCTACGTATTTGATGCATAAAAAAGAAAAGGACACAACCATTTATAAGCAATACCTATATTCATTCAATGCAAAACCGGCGAGCGAGAAAATATATTTGTTGTCAAATAAAAAATATACGAGTCTCAACAGACCAATACTTGGCTTGTATTGGAATATTGGTCCTGAAGAACTCATGAAAAATAATTCCAGAGCATTTATTGAATTGGGTTATTCCAAAAAATTTGTACACGGTACTTATTTGTATGCCACAAAAAAACGATACGCAGATAATGCAACCATGTATCAAGCCATAAACGTTTCTTTATTGGGCACAGCCAGAAAAGATGATGTATTCTTAGGACAAAAGATCACCTATTCGTATACTTATCATTTATTAAGAGCAGAAGGCGGATTGTTGAAT
>JAHEYC010000097.1:10215-13170 GCA_023251775.1 Sphingobacteriaceae bacterium
CTAGTGTGTTTGGTAATTTCAGTATCATGGGTTATTATTCGTTAACGGTTGTAGGAAACGAATTCACTGATCTTGGAAGAATTTCTTTTGGCGTATCATTTCATTAACGTCCTCGGCTACGCCGAGGTACATTTTTTGCCACGTCCCGATAGCTATCGGGATACACGAATTAACACTAATCTGGATTTAATAAAATTACACCAATCTATGTTTATATCTGTGTTGATTAGTAAACACAGATTAGTGAAATCTATACACATAGATTAGTGAAAATTCGTGAAATTAGTGGCTTAAAAAAATAAGAGCAGCGGAGCTGCGAAGAATTATACAAATGGATAAAACAAAGACAGCAGTAGACATATTTGATCGCCTTGCAAATCTGTATCAAGAAAAATATATGAATGTGGATCTGTATGCCGATTCATTAGATCTGTTTTGCAAACATGTAAAAAAAGATGGTGATGTATTGGAATTAGCTTGCGGTCCGGGAAATGTTACCAAATATATTTTGAACAAACGTTCGGATCTTAAAATATTAGGTACAGATCTTTCGGATAACATGTTGAATCTAGCGCGAGAAAATAATCCAAGTGCTGTTTTTACAAAAATGGATTGCAGAGACATTTCTAAACTTACCAAAACCTACGATGCCATTATTTGTGCATTTGCGCTGCCTTATCTTTCAAAAGAGGAATCAATTGCTCTAATTAATGATGCCTCCAAACGATTGAATGCCGATGGTTTATTATTTATAAGCACCATGGAAGATGATTATAGCAAATCGGGAATGGTTTCATCCAGCCAAGGCGATCAAATGTATATCCATTATCATGAGGCAGGCTATCTTATCGAAAGCCTTGAAAACAGTGGGTTTCAGCTCATCGATCTAAGGCGAAAACAGTACGCGGGTCCTGACGCTAAGCCTGTTACAGACCTTGTGATATTGACAAAATGGGGTGGAAAACCCCTTTAGTGTGGTTTTTTGGGTATGAAATTAATTTTTAACTTAGTGCTATAGAATAAGTGTTATGAAAAAAATGATATTGTTACTTCTTGCAATTCAAATGTGCTCAACGTCGTGTATGAAAACTACCACGTGTACCTGTAGAGACCCGGGCGGTGTAATAAAATACAACGAAATAAATAAAACCAGGAGCAAGCAAGAGAAAAAACATTTTGAAAATGATTGTTTAGCAAAAGAATCTGTTTATTATACCCTAGGCACCGGATCTACCGTTGCAACATCAACTACTGTTCCTTGCGAAATAAGTTAATTATCTAAAACTATAGAAATTAAAGGCCGTCTTTTTTAGGGCGGCTTTTTTGTTGACCGAACATCAGAATTGGATTTAGTTGTTAAAAGATGAATAAACAGGTTTATTCTTTCGTATCTTTATATACATGAAAAATATATTTGCGTTTGCATTTCTTGTAGTGTTATTTGGTTGTTCGCACGAACAAAAACCCACCCTCACCGATGAGGAAAAAGGAAACATAGTAATGGAAATAAAAGAAACCCTTGATAATTATTATGCCGATATTAAAGAAGGCGGTTTAACGGCGGAGTTAAAATACCTAGATAACTCCAAGGATTTTTGCTGGATGCCTCCGGGGTATTCTTCATCAATATCATTTGATAGTGTAGCAAGCATTTTAAAAAAGAATGCACCTAACTATAAAGAAATTGACAATAAATTTGAAAGTCTAACCATTGAGGCCATTAGTTTAGATTCGGCCATGTACAGCGGTAAGATCCGTTCGATATTAACCGATACTACAAACACTCCTATTACTATGTTCCTTAACGAAAAAGGAAAACTTGTTAAGCGAAAAGATGGATGGAAATTAATTAGTGGAGAAACAACCATATCTAATTAGATAAAATTTATTCGCAAATAATTTTTTTAATTTAGTCAACCAAAAAAATATGTCAACATCAACCATCATTCTCATCATCATAGGCGCCTTCATTGCACTGATCATTATTTTAGGGATCGTAATGAGTAAAGAAATGCAGGTCGAAAAAAGTGTCACCATAAACAAACCAAAACAACCGGTTTTTGATTACGTAAAAATGGTAAGGAACCAAGATAATTTCAGTATTTGGAATATGAAAGATCCGAATATGAAAAAAGAACATAAAGGAACCGACGGACAAGTTGGTTTTATATACGCCTGGGATAGCGCTGCGGATAAAAATGCAGGTGCAGGCGAACAGGAAATAAAAGCCATCAAAGAAGGTGAAAGCATTGATTTTGAATTGCGATTTAAACGTCCTATGGAAAATACTTCTTCTTCCTATATGAGAACAGAATCCATTTCAGCAAACGAAACAAAAGTTATTTGGGGCTTTAAAGGAGAAACAAAATTCCCAATAAATATCATGAAAGGAATGTTTGAGAAGTTATTGGGTAAGGATATGGAAAAAAGCTTAGGAAATTTGAAGCAAATATTGGATAAATAGGTCTGTTTTTACCTTTGATTCATTCATTTTATTTCATATATTTAGGAATATTAAAACCATAAACATGAAAAGATCTATCATCGTTCTCATGGTTACTCTGGCAAGCTTTGGAAACCTCAGCCTCATCATCAGCGGCAACACATTGGACGACGGCAATGCTGGCACCAGCAACGCTACCTATTTCTATATCTACAAACCGAGCGAACCGAACAGCGGTGTGGTGGGCAGCACTGGCTTATACACAGGAGCGACAGCGATTTCCCTCGACCTGACCAACCTGCCAGAGACCGGCACCTACCGAATCGCTGTACTGCCAAGTGCACTCGACAAAGGCAGCGTCAGCCTCAAGCTGAACAGCAATGGCACCACCCCGCCTGTCACGCAGACACCCAATGGAACAATTGCCGTGAACGGTGCCGCCACCAATATCAGCCTGTCTACCGGGCAAAACGCCAGCTACACCTTCAGCGGCACAGCAGGGCAAAACCTCG
>JAHEYC010000138.1 GCA_023251775.1 Sphingobacteriaceae bacterium
CCCGAAGCTCCCATCAAACAACCGGAGCGAGTTGATTCGCAAAAACCCGAAATGCCGCGTAAGGTAAATCCAACCGGGCTCACGAGTTTGTTGTTATATATATTAGGAGCCATTCTTAGCAGAGGCTTAACGGCCGCAACGCTTAGCGGATCTATGTTAATTTTAATATTGATCTTGTCGGTTGCTCCTCTTATATTAGCATATGTTTCGCTGTTTCAATTTAAACGTGAACCGGAAAGATATACAGGTAGATGGATGCCTATTACTGTAGTGTGTTTGTATTTAGCCGGCCTTTTGTTATTTGCTTTGGTATTTGCAGCCCTTGGTGCATATCTCGGTGGAGGAGCAGGACCTTTTGTGGCCATTTGTCTATTATTGTTCTTGCTTTTTTTAGGCATACTCATCGCTGCCTTAATTCCCATCGCAAAGCCTCCAACTAATGCGAAATAATAATATCCAAGAACGCTTTTATTTTTTCTAATTCGCTAGGCTCAAAATTCTCCCATTCATCTTGATTTTTAAACCAGGTAATTTGGCGCTTGGCGTAATTGCGCGTATGTTGTTTAATTTTTACAATAGCTTCTTCTAATGTACATAAGCCTTCCAAATGATCAAATAATTCTTTGTACCCAACCGTCTTTAATGCATTTACATTTTTATAGGATAGTAAACCTTTTACTTCATTCAATAATCCTTGTTTCATCATTTCATCTACGCGCAAATTTATTCGTTCGTAAAGTTTTTCGCGATCCGTGTTGATGAATAATTTTATCGGTGTAAAATTTCGCTTGGTTATATTTTTCTTAAGGAAAGAAGAATAAGGTTTGCCGCTATGCCTGCACACTTCCAAAGCTCTTATCACTCTTTGTGAATTACTAAGATCAACTTTAGCTGCGTAAACAGGATCTTTTTCTTTTAATTCGTTTTGCAAGAGTTCAATTCCGTTCTCATCAAATTCCGTATTTAATTTTTCGCGGACTTCAAGCGGGACATCCTCAAATTCATCAACACCATGCAATAAAGCGTCAATATATAATCCCGACCCTCCAGCTACAAATACTAATTGATGTTCTTTAAATAATTGGTCGAGGAGGGGAATGGCTTCTTTTTCAAAATGTCCGGCGCCAAAGAGTTCAGTGATGTTCTTATTATTAATGAAGTAATGTTTTACTTCTCGCAATTCGTCTTCACTTGGCTTAGCGGTTCCTATAGTGAGCTCTTTATAAAATTGACGTGAATCGGCCGAGAGAATAACACTATTATAATGTTTTGCAAGCCCAATGCCGAGTTTTGTTTTTCCAACCGCAGTTGGACCGGCAATAACAACGAGATATTTTGTTTGGGAGTTCAATTAAATTCTTTGGAATAAATTAGATGACGACCACTGTTTCATAATTTTATTTGGGCGTGCCCCCGCAAATGGAATTGCCCAGCGGGGTCGGGCTTTCGCAACTCGCTCTTTTTTATCTCAATGGAATTATCGAAGATAAAAAAGGAGCTCAAACAATTGCTCAATCCCTCACGCGGCGAAGGGACATTCACCCGATGATGGAATTACAGGTCGAAAAAACTATTTGACATAAAATTTCTGAGACCTATTTCTTCTTTCCCTTACCGTTTCCTTTACCATTTCCGTTTCCGCCACCATCATGCTTATTGCCCTTATCTTTTTTTCCTTTGGCTTTTCCTTTCAATTCGTGAAACTCAGGTGAGCCCGGTTTAATGCCCATTTCCTTTGCAATTACGCCCCAACCTTTGTCTTTGTTAGTTGTATAAGATGTTGCAACAACATCAGGTTCTTTTTTTGTCATTTCGGCTATTTGTAATGTCATGTAAGCATCTGCGGGCGACATTTTCATGTCAATAATAAGTTTATCAATTTTTGGTTCTCCAATATTGAATTCTACCGAAAGATCTTTTTTGAAAAGTGTAAGATCGGCCTTCGCTTTGATATTGATATCATTTAAACTGGCGTCTAATTCCACATCTCCCGATTTTGCTTGCAAGGAGAAATTTTGAGCAGTACTTAGCATTATTCCAAATGCAAAAAGTACGGTTGCGATCATTTTAGTTTTCATCATTGTAAATTTAAATTGTTTCTATTATAGTTTTGAAAATTTGTTAGAGAACATTACTACTTTGTTCTTTCAATTTTTCTAATTCATCTTTCATCAATACTACAAGCTTTTGCATATCTGCATCATTAGCTTTTGATCCTATGGTATTTATCTCGCGACCAATTTCTTGAGTTATGAAATTTAATTTTCTCCCAATGGAATTTTCTTTCATAGTAGATAAAAAATAATCCAAGTGTTGTTTCAAACGCACTTTTTCTTCATTGATATCTAATTTCTCGATATAATAGATCAACTCTTGTTCAAAACGATTTGAATCAATTTTATCCATTCCAATTACTTCTCCCAAGTTATTTTTGATGCGCTCTTTTATTTTTGCCAAACGATTCTTATCCAATTCAATGATCTTATTCAATGAATCAGAAATAACACCAAGTCGCGTTTTAAAATCTGTTTCGATCGACTTCCCTTCCTGATCTCTGAATTTATTAAGGTCTTTTATTGCTTCGTTGATACATCCCATGATCTCTTTCCACACATTCTCATCTGCCTCTTTGCGCTCGTTCTTCATAACCTCGGGCATTTTTATCACTTCCTTTAAAAGATCAGCATTATTTTCTCCAAGAGCGTTTGCCAATTCTTTTAATTTAACATGATAGGCTTTTGCCAGAGGAATATTTATTTCAATGGGCGTATCTTCTGCTTTGCTTTCAACATAAACACTCAGGTCAATTTTTCCACGCTCTAATTGTTTGGTAAGTTCATTCCTTAGATCTAATTCATAAGCTCTGAACATGGATGATAAACGTAAACTAATATCTGCGCCCTTGCTATTAAGCGAACGCACTTCAACGGTAATGGTTTTATCTTTAAATTCTTTGGTAAATTTTCCAAAGCCTGTCATTGATCTGATCATTTCTCTATTTTTGGTTTCAATGTTACTAAATACAATCCTACTATGATACACGCGCCCGCCAACATTTTTGTAAGGTCGAGTTTATCTTTGCCTAAAGATATAGCAAATAATGACGCTAAAAAAGGCTGCATGTAAATGTACATACTCACTACATTCGGACTCAATTGCTGCAAACCGTAAATATTAAGTAAATACGCCAAAAATGTTGTGGCCACCACCACAAAAGCTGTTGCAAAAATAGCGTGACCGTCAAATGCAGCCCAATTGGTATGTAACATATCGTAACCGCCAATTGGTAAAATATAAATACTTCCAATAAGGAACATCCATTTCATTACAGTAACTGTGCTGTATTTATTGTAAAGCGGCTTACTTAACACAACAAAAATGGCCCAGGAAGCAGAATTTACAAGGGTTAAAAGATCGCCCATCATGGTCTCGCTACCCAATTCAAAATTTCCTCTGTAACGTAAAATGATATAAGCGCCGGTAATTGCCAAAAACAAACCGCTTACTTTTGGAATAGTGATGCGCTCTTTGAAAACAATAAGCGTAAAAATGAATACCATGATCGGATTTGAGATCATGATGATAGCCGAATTGATGGGTTTTGTAAGACTCAATCCCCAAATAAAGAACACTTGATTTACCACAACTCCAAAAATGGTAAGCCACAAGAATTTTTTCATATCCTCTTTTTCAACCTTCTCGTTCTTTGTAAAAAGAGATAATATCCAGAACAAAATTCCCGCGCCAATAATGCGAAGGAATACTAACGCAAAAGGCTGCATAAAGGTT
>JAHEYC010000098.1 GCA_023251775.1 Sphingobacteriaceae bacterium
CGGTTAAAACCAATTATCTTAAGGTAAAACAGCGTATTTTAAAATTAGATCCAACAGGAACAACACCTATTGCTTATAGCTTGGGAGAATGTGCGGCAGATTTTACACCAAAAGAAAATTGCAGGAATTTAGTGATCCTAATTACTGATGGCATTGAAGAATGCGGCGGTAATCCCTGTGAGGTTTCATTGCAATTACAAAAAAAGGGAGTGTTCTTGCGTCCCTTTGTTATTGGCGTTGGATTGAATATAAATTTTGCCGACGTATTTGCCTGCATGGGAAAATTTTATGATGTGAGTAATGAATTGAACTTTAAAGATGTCCTAAAATTAGTTACCACCGAAGCTTTAACGCAAACCACCGTGCAAGTTGATCTTTTGGATATCACAAAAAAACCAACCGAAAGCGATGTAGATATGACCTTTTACATTGCGGGAACAACTACGGTTAAATACAGTTATTTACACACGATCAACGTAAAGGGTAATCCAGATACTTTGGTTCTTGATCCAGATCTAAAATATGATCTTGTGGTTCATACTATTCCCCCGGTTGAAAAAAAGGATATTACAATTGTAAGAGGAAAACACAATACAATTCCGTTAAATGCGCCACAAGGTTTTTTAAAATTGGAATTGGACGGACCCATTGGAAAGAATTTTCCTGCTACCGTTATTCGTAAAGCTGGTGATATGAATACGCTTATCGTTCAGGATTTTGGAAAGACCGAAAAACTCATAGTTGGCAAATACGATCTTGAGATATTAACACTTCCGCGTATTAAAATGAATGATGTAGAGATCAAACAAAGTGCTACTAATTCGATAAAAATCCCAACAAGCGGCTTGGCCTATATTAGAAAACTAAGCGAAGGCTTTGGCAGCATTTATACCGATGATGGTAAAAATGTAGAATGGGTTTATAACTTGAATCAAAAACTAACAAATGAAATTATATATTTACAACCCGGGAAATACAAAGTGGTGTTCAGATACCAGAATGCAAAAGAAACCATTCAAACTATTGAACGCAATTTTGAAATTAAGAGCGGAGCTACACAGAACGTACAATTATATTGATATTTTATGCTGCTGAATAAATACAGTTTTACCGAAAAAAAAGATACCCGCTCAGGATTTGGTGCAGGGCTTAGCGAATTAGGAAAAAGTGATCCTAACGTTGTTGCCTTATGCGCTGATCTTACGGGATCATTAAAAATGGATGCATTTCAAAAAGATCATCCTGATCGTTTTTTCCAAATAGGGATTGCAGAAGCAAACATGATGGGAATTGCAGCAGGTTTAACTATTGGCGGAAAAATTCCTTTCACCGGAACATTTGCAAATTTTAGTACAGGCCGTGTGTATGATCAAATTCGTCAAAGCATTGCATACTCTCACAAAAATGTAAAAATTTGTGCATCACACGCAGGTTTAACTTTAGGAGAAGATGGTGCAACGCATCAAATATTAGAAGATATTGGTTTAATGAAAATGTTGCCGGGAATGGTTGTTATTAATCCTTGCGATTATAATCAAACCAAAGCAGCAACTATTGCTATTGCCAAACATCATGGTCCTGTGTATTTACGTTTTGGGAGACCTGCTGTTGGTGTTTTTACTCCTGCTGATCAAAAATTTGAAATTGGTAAAGCAGTGCATTTACACGAAGGAAAAGATATTACCATTATTGCTACAGGACATTTAGTTTGGAAAGCTATTGAGGCCGCCGATGCTTTGGAGAAAAAAGGAATTAGTGTTGACCTTATAAATATTCATACCATTAAACCATTGGATGAAGACGCTATTTTAAAGTCGGTTGCAAAAACAAAATGTGTTGTAACTGCCGAAGAGCATCAAACGAATGGAGGTTTGGGTGATTCTGTTGCACAATTATTAGCGCGCAAACATCCGGCGCCACAAGAATTTGTTGCAGTGAACGATAGTTTTGGCGAAAGCGGTACACCCGATGACCTGATGAAAAAATATGGTTTGGAATCGGTAAATATTATTGCAGCAGCCGAAAAAGTTTTAAAGCGTAAATGAGATATCTAATTTTATTTCTTGCGTTCGTTCTTGTTTCTTGCCAAGAACCCGAAAAACCAAAGGAAGAACCGGTTCCGTATCTTCCAACTGCCATTCAGAATGATACCATACTGAACCCTTCGCCGGTTAAAGACAGTACAACGCTTGTTTTATTTGGAAGAGGAAGCGAACCGGGATGGTTCTGCGAATTTTACGCGAACAGAGTACGTTTTGTTTTCGATCATGGTAAAGACAGCATCATTTTAAAAGGAATGAATTTCTCATATCAAATAGAAAGTCCTACCGGTTTTGAAGCATTCAAACTTTCATCGCGTAACAAGGACACTATTTTTCAAACAATTCCCGGACCATGCACCGAAGAAAGCACAGGCGAACAAAGATCCATGAAAATGCAGATCATCGTTGGGAAAAAGGTGTATAAAGGCTGCGCCTGGGTACCAAAATGATACCAAATATATTTTTTAGAACAAAAGCATATTTCTATATTTAGGGACTTAATTTTTACAATCATTTAAAAACAAATATCATGAAAGTTTCAGTAGTTGGCGCCGGAAATGTAGGTGCATCGTGTGCAGAATATATTGCACTAAATCGTATAGCAAGTGAAGTTGTTATTTTAGACATTAAAGAAAATTTTGCAGAAGGAAAAGCATTAGATCTGATGCAAACGGCAACGTTGAATAGATTCAATACAAAGATCAGCGGAAGCACCAATGATTATTCTAAAACAGCCAACAGTGATGTAGTTGTCATTACGAGCGGTATTCCTCGTAAACCGGGTATGACGCGTGAAGAATTAATTGGGATAAATGCAGGAATTGTAAAAGGGGTTACATCAAACGTTTTAAAACATTCGCCAAATGCAATTATCATTGTTGTAAGTAATCCAATGGATACAATGACGTATTTAGCTTTAAAAGACAGTAAATTACCTAAGAATCGCGTTATAGGAATGGGTGGTATTTTGGATAGCTCACGTTTTAAATGTTATTTATCAATGGCTTTAAATGCGCCTGCAAGTGATATTTCGGGAACAGTAATTGGCGGACATGGCGATACAACAATGATCCCATTAACACGTTTAGCAACTTGGAATGGCGTTCCTGTTTCAAATTTCTTAGCAGAAGATGCATTAAAAAAAGTTGCTGCTGATACCATGGTTGGTGGTGCAACATTAACAGGAATGTTAGGAACATCTGCATGGTATGCACCGGGTGCTTCTGTTGCTGCCTTAGTTGATTCTATTTTAAATGATCAAAAGAAAATTCATCCTTGCTGTGTAGCATTAGATGGCGAATATGGACAAAAAGATATTTGTATGGGTGTTCCGGTAATAATTGGCAAGAACGGTTGGGAAAAGATCGTTGATTATAAATTAACTGCCGATGAACAAGCTGCATTTAATAAAAGTGCCGAAGCTGTAAGAAACATGAATAATGTTTTGGCCGAGATAAAAGCGTAAATAAACTCTTATATAAAAAGAAAGCCTCGCGTATTGCGGGGCTTTTTTATTTAACCACGAAAGTCACGAAATCGTTTTGTGGTTTTCGTGTAAAGATTTCGTGGCCTTCGTGGTTAAAAGACCTACTTTCTCACCTCGAACGTTCTGAAATTCCTTAACTCCCCCTCTACACTATTTACTTCGGATACTTTTGCACGCGGTGAACCTATATAACACCAATCTATGAACTTATTTAAATTATCTTGCTCGCCCTCGGCCTCTATGTAAACGTTGCCATTATTTAAATTACGCACAAAGCCCGTTAGATTCAACTCATGAGCTTTCCCTTGGGTAGTTGCTCTATAATTCACTCCCTGCACTCTACCCTTCACCACTATGTTATAATGAAACAATTAACTGAACTTGCGATGCTCCACTTTATTGAGATCGTCTTTGGTTAGCGTTTTAAAATAGTCGAATGTAATCTTCAACCCTTCAGCTCTTTTTACTTTAGGCTCCCAATTCAAGATCTTTTTTGCAAGCGTAATATTTGGCCGACGTTGTTTTGGATCGTCGGTTGGTAGTGGCTTGGAAATAAGTTTTTGTTTAGCGCCTGTAAGCTTCAAGATCTCCTCACCAAATTCTCTAATGGTGATCTCATCGGGATTACCAATATTTACCGGTAAATGATAATCGCTTAATAATAATCTATAAATACCTTCAACAAGATCATCCACATAACAAAAACTACGGGTTTGACTTCCATCACCAAACATCGTAAGATCTTCTCCGCGTAACGCTTGTCCAATAAACGCAGGTAAAACACGTCCATCGTTCAGTCGCATGCGCGGTCCGTAAGTATTAAATATCCTTATGATCCGTGTCTCTAATCCATGTGCATTATGATAAGCCATAGTTAATGCTTCCATAAAACGTTTTGCTTCGTCGTAACAACCGCGCGGACCAACAGGATTTACATTTCCCCAATAATCTTCGGTTTGCGGATGAACAACAGGATCGCCATAAACTTCGCTGGTGGATGCAACCAGAACACGCGCTTTTTTTACACGTGCTAATCCCAATACATTATGCGTTCCCAAAGAAGAAACCTTTAATGTTTGAATTGGAATTTTTAAATAATCAATAGGTGAAGCAGGTGATGCAAAATGCAAAATATAATCTATATCGCCGGGAACATGAATGAATTTTGAAACATCGTTATGATAGAACTCAAAATGTTCCAGTTTAAATAAATGTTCAATGTTCTTAAGATCGCCGGTAATGAGATTATCCATCCCAACAACTTTATAACCTTCTTTTATAAAGCGGTCGCATAAATGCGAACCTAAAAATCCGGCAGCACCGGTAATTAAAACTCTTTTCATTTTGTGTTGATGCCTATACAATAATAATCGTAACCTAATTTCTTCATATCATTGGCGTCAAAAATATTTCGGCCATCGAATAATACTTTTTTATTCAAACGTTTGTTCACCTCATCAAAATCAGGAACTCTAAATTCAGGCCATTCAGTTACCACCAATAAAGCGTCGGCCTTATTTAAGGTATCGTACATATCGGTGCAATAGGAAATGGTATCTCCTAAAATACGTTGCGCTTCGTGCATCGCCACCGGATCATACGCTACAACACTTGCTCCCGCTTTCAATAATTTTTCGATGATCACCAATGATGGTGCTTCGCGCATATCATCCGTTTTTGGTTTGAAGGATAATCCCCAAAGGGCAAACGTTTTTCCTTTAAGGTCATTATTAAAATGTGTTCTTACTTTATTGAACAGCACTTCTTTTTGCGAATCGTTAACTTCTTCCACGGCATTTAATATGCGCATGGTATATTTGTTCTCTTTGGCAGTTTTAATTAATGCCTTTACATCTTTAGGAAAACAACTTCCGCCATAACCAACACCCGGATAAATAAATTTAGGGCCAATACGTCCATCACTTCCGATTCCTTTACGCACCATATTCACATCAGCACCCATGATCTCGCACAAATTAGCAACATCATTCATGAAACTAATTTTTGTTGCAAGCATTGCATTCGCTGCATATTTTGTCATCTCTGCCGAAGGAATATCCATAAAAATAATTGGATGTCCGTTCATTAAAAATGGTTTATATAATTTACGCATGATCTGTTCGGCCTCTGCTCTATCAGTTCCAACAACAATGCGATCAGGTTTCATAAAATCTTCAATGGCCGCGCCTTCTTTTAGGAACTCAGGATTTGAAGCCACATAAAATTCTAATTTTGATGAACGCTTATCTAAAGCATCTTGAACCGCTTTTTTTACTTTGATAGATGTTCCAACCGGAACAGTTGATTTAGTTACCACAACTAAAGGATTGATCATGTGCTCACCAATAGAAGCCGCAACACCCAATACATATTTAAGATCGGCCGAGCCATCTTCATCGGGCGGAGTTCCTACCGCAATAAAAACAACTTCTGCTCCCTGAATACTTTCTTTTAATGATGTAGAAAAATGCAAACGCTTCTTATCAGAATTCCCACGAACCATTTCTTCCAGGCCGGGTTCATAAATTGGAAGAATTCCTTTTTTTAAATTCTCTATCTTTTTTTGATCTATGTCTACACAGGTAACTTCAACACCAACTGCCGAAAAACATGTTCCGGTAACCAAACCCACATAACCTGTACCTATTACTGCAACCTTCATATCTTATTTACAAAATTCTAAAACGCTATCGGTTATAAATTTCAATGTCTCATTACTTAACTCTGTATGCATTGGCAATGATATCACATGCGCGCACAAGTTCATGGTCACAGGAAAATCTGCTTCTTTATTTCTATCACTCTTAAATGCATTTTGTTTATGCAAAGGAATAGGATAATAGATCATGCTTGGGATATTACGCTCCGCCAAAAATTCACGCAACTTATCTCTATCTACACCGTTCAATTTTAAAGTATACTGATGAAAAACGTGCGTAGAGAATTTTGCTCTTACGGGTGTTTTTATTTTTGGATGATTTGCAAAAGCTTTATCGTAAAAATCCGCAGCATTATTTCTTGCTTTCGCATAATTATCTAATTGCTTTAATTTTACTTTTAAAACAGCGGCTTGAATTGTGTCTAATCTTGAATTAACGCCCAATACATCATGAATGTATTGTTTACTTTGTCCGTGATGCGCGATCATTCGCAATTTTGCTGCAAGTGCATCATCATTGGTATACATAGCGCCACCATCGCCATAACATCCTAAATTCTTACTTGGAAAAAACGATGTGCATCCAACAGTTCCAACAGTGCCTGCTTTCTTTTTACTTCCATCGGCAAAAATATAATCAGCTCCCATAGCCTGAGCAACATCTTCTATCACAAACAAATTATGTTTTTTGGCAAGCGCCATAATAGCTTCCATGTTGCAGCATTGTCCGTATAAATGAACCGGAACAATTGCTTTTGTTTTAGGAGTTATTTTTTTCTCGATCGCTTCAATACTAATTTCGAATGTATCTTCGTTCACATCAACCAGAACAGGAATTAATCCTAACAAACCAATTACTTCCGCTGTTGCAACATAAGTGAAATCGGCCGTGATCACTTCATCGCCGGGTTTTAATCCCAAAGCCATCATAGCAATTTGAAGCGCATCAGTTCCGTTAGCACAAGGAATAACATGCTTTATATTTAAATAGGTCTCAAGATCTTTTTGAAATTCTTTTACAGCCGGCCCGTTTATGAACGCGGTATTATTTATCACTTCTTGAATGCCTTTATCAACGTCCGACTTGATCTTCTCATATTGAGTTTTCAAATCAACCATTTGAATTTTTTGTGCAGTGACCATTCTTAAAAAATTTAGCTAATATACTTAAAATAAATGGAAGAGAATGTGATAAAAATTCTAAAAAAACTTGGCCATGGCGCTGCTGAACCAATCGGGTAATTTGCAGAGTTTATTGGTTGCTTTATCAATGATAGCAAGGGTTACAAAGCCTGTATTTATAAGCTCTTTTTTTTGATTAAAACACTCGTATTCGAAATTAATTTTTACACCCGTGGGTATTTCTTTGATGCGCGTAACTATGGTCAATTCATCATCATAATACGCAGGTTTTTTGTAGTTGATATTGTATTCCAAAACCGGCATCATGATCCCGCGATCTTCCACTTCTTTATATGAGAATCCTAAAACACGCATGGTCTCCACACGCCCTACTTCATAATACTGCGCATAAATTCCATAATACGCATATCCCATTTGATCGGTCTCGCCATATCGTACGCGTATTTTAGTTTCAGAAACGATCATATTAATTTATCTTTATCTTAGCAAAGATAATGATATGTTGAGGAAAACCGGAATATTTGTTTTGTTTTTTTTATTGGCTTTTTGGGCTTGTAGAACTCATTATTCGGTAAACAAAAAAGAAGCACAACATCAAAGTCTCAAAGGCACAGCTTCTTCTGCAAAATTTGATAGTATCATTTCTCCTTATTCAAAAGTACTGGGTACGGAAATGAAAAAAGAACTGGTGGTTTGTACAGCTGATCTTACAAAAGATGGAAACGAAACAGCCATTGGCAATTTTGTTTGCGATGCTGTGAAATGGGCATACGATAGTTTAGAAAAAGCAAAACAAAACGTTATTGTATTAATGAATCGCGGTGGCTTAAGAGTCAATATCAATAAAGGAATGGTAACGGTAAATTCTATTTTTGAAGTGATGCCGTTTGATAATGAATTAGAAGTTGTGGTGATAAGTGGTAAAGAATTGGAAGAGATCATTCAACGCATCCTGGAAAAGAAACATGCTTTTTTAGGAATGATGATACATGCTGAAGATAAAAACTATGCGGCGATCATTGACGGAAAAGCAATTCAACCTGAACTAAATTATACTTTATTGACCGCTGATTTTTTAGTAAGTGGTGGTGATGGTTTTACATTTGGACAACATTTACTGAGCGAAAAAAAACTTAATTTTAAGATCAGAGATGCGATGATCAATTATTGCAGGCATTTAAAATATATTGGAAAAACAATTTCTCCTTATAAAGATGGGCGACTGGAAATTTCAAAATAGACGATCATTTATAAAGTACGCTTTAGGTACTGCGGCAGGTTTTTATTACTTGCCGGCTTTTGCGCAAGACAACTTATTGTATCAAAAAGGCATTGAAAAACTCACCATTTTATATACCAATGATCAGCATAGCCGTATAGATCCATTTCCCGAAAATGATGCCAAATACCCTGGGGAAGGGGGCTTTTCGAAGCGCGCAACAGTGATAGAAAAGATAAAAAAAGAAGAGCAAAATGTATTGCTCTTAGATGCAGGAGATATCTTCCAAGGCACACCCTATTTTAATTATTTTCAAGGTGAATTGGAGTATAAATTAATGAGCTTGATGCAATACGATGCCGTAACTTTTGGTAATCATGATTTTGATCTTGGAGTAGAAAATATCGTCAAACAAATGCCACATGCGAGCTTCGATTTTGTAAATTGTAATTATAATTTTAATGATACCGATCTAAAAGATCATAAAAAAATAAGCGCGTATAAGATCTACAAAAAAGGAAATATTAAAATTGGGATCTTAGGTTTAGGAATAAATTTAGATGGTTTAATTGCTCCCAAACAACGGCAAGGCTTAATATACAATAATCCTATTGAACTTGCAAATAAAACCGCGGACACTTTAAAAAACCAAGAAAATTGTGATCTTATTATTTGTTTATCTCACCTCGGTTATAAATATGATACCGATAAAGTTAGCGATATTTTACTTGCAAAAAATACAGAAAATATTGACCTTATCATTGGCGGTCACACACATACGTTTTTAGACGAACCCTTTAAAACCCTTAACAGGCAAGGGTTTGAGGTTCAAGTAACACAAATGGGTTGGGCAGGTATCTGGCTGGGCCGCATAGACATATACTTTAGTGATCGACGAAAAAATATGTTACAAAATAACACTTCCCTAAGGGTAAAGTGAGGTCTAGAAAAATATTTTAAAGAACCAAATTTTTAGGTAAAATTTTCTATAATTTTTTTTTTGGATTTTTTGTTGGTAAAACAAATAATACAAGTATATTTACAAACACGTTAAAGTTAATTATACGTTCTACATATAGTAATAACATTTTTAAATTTTCGAAAGGGTAATGATAATGAAAGAGAAAACTGCAGAACAAGTATGGGCAGGGTGCATCCAGATCATCAAAGACAATGTAAGTCCGCAAAATTTCAAGACCTGGTTCGAACCTATTAAACCGATCAAGGTAACTGAAAACACTTTAACCATACAAGTTCCATCACAGTTTTTTTATGAATGGTTAGAAGAGCATTATATAAGCCTTATTAAAAAAGTAATTAAAAAGGAATTAGGTCCGGAAGGAAAATTAGAATACAATATCATCATGGATAATGCTTCAGGTAAAACTGAAACACCAATCACCTTCAAGTTACCTAATATTAGCACTAATTTAAAGAACCCTTCTGTATCAATGCCAATTGATATCAGTAATAGTACCATTAAAAACCCATTCATTATTCCGGGTCTTAAAAAGGTACAAGTAGAATCTCAATTAAATCCTAACTACAGTTTCGATAATTTTGTAGAAGGCGATTGTAACCGTTTGGCTCGCAGTGCAGGTTTTGCTGTAGCTCAAAAACCGGGTGGAAATGCTTTTAATCCTTTATTATTATATGGAGGAGTTGGTTTAGGTAAAACTCACTTAGCGCAAGCTATTGGAATTGAGGTTAAAAAGAATTTCCCGAACAAAACTGTATTATATGTACAGTCAGAAAAATTCATCACTCAATTCATTGAGTCCATTAAGAACAATAATCAAAATGATTTCGTACACTTCTATCAAATGATAGATGTATTGATCATTGATGACGTACAATATTTTGCAGGTAAGGATAAAACACAAGATGTGTTCTTCCATATCTTTAATCATTTACACCAATTAGGAAAACAGATCATCTTAACAGCAGATCGTGCTCCGGTTGATATTCAAGGAATTGAGCAACGTTTATTATCTCGTTTCAAATGGGGACTTAGTGCCGATCTTCAAGCTCCGGGATTAGAGACCAGAATTGCAGTTTTAGAAAAGAAGGTTTATAACGAAGGTATCCAGTTACCAAAAGAGGTTATTGAATATTTAGCATATAGCATTACTTCTAATGTTCGCGAATTAGAAGGCGCTTTAATATCATTATTAGCACAATCGAGCTTGAACAAAAAAACGATCACTTTAGAATTAGCTAAAGCCATGATCGATAAATTTGTGAAGAGTACTGCTCGTGAGGTTTCTATAGATTATATCCAAAAAGTGGTTTGCGATTATTTCGACCTAGCTATTGACACCATGAAATCTAAAACACGTAAACGTGAAGTGGTTCAGGCTCGTCAAATTGCGATGTATTTTGCAAAAAATATGACCAAATCAAGTTTAGCAACTATTGGAATGCACTGCGGAGGTAAAGATCACGCAACCGTATTACATGCTTGCCGCACGGTAAATAATTTAATGGATACCGACAAACGCTTTAAAGCTTATATCGAAGAACTCGAAAAGAAAATAAGTATCACTAACTAAAATGAAAAGCCCGATGAAAGTCGGGTTTTTTTTATGTGCTTTAATTTATGCAGCCACAAAAGAACAAAAATGCTTTTCAAAGATTTAGGGAAAAACCCTTTAGGAAAAGATTCATCATTTTTGTAACGTCTGTTATTGCATGGATAGTGTTAATGATCCTGATCTCCAACTTCACTTCCGGCACTTATACATCCTATAGTTTTCAAGCCTATTGGATAGCTTCATTGTTCTTTATTTTCGCTGCTTTCAAACTTTGTTTTAAAAGGGAGTTTTGAATTCACGCGTGAGAGGCAGAAACCATGGTACGATAAGCTCACTATAAACTCCGAATACTGAGTTTTTTCACAGAGCTCACTGAGTAATGTCCCTTCGCCGCGTGAGGGATT
This sequence comes from Sphingobacteriaceae bacterium, assembly GCA_023251775.1. GTDB lineage: Bacteria > Bacteroidota > Bacteroidia > B-17B0 > Aurantibacillaceae > Aurantibacillus. The sequence goes on from JAHEYC010000098.1 coordinate 11,488, forward strand.
GAGCCTCCCGATAGCTATCGGGAGTATGAGCTCCTTTTTTATCTCGTGTAAGCATTTTTTTGGAGAAGAGATAAAAAAGAGCGAGTGGCGAAAGCCCGACGGCGAGCGAGCTTCCAGAAAATATGGTGCGAGCTTCGCCGGCACGCCCAAATAATAAAATTAAATTGCATTTGAAAATTAGAACGCCCTTCGACTCCGCTCAGGGTGACACGGTCGGCAAATGTTTCTTAGATCTCCACATCATATAAAAACCGAAAAGCACAAAAGGGATGCTTAAGATCTGTCCCATATTAAGAGATAAATTATTTTCAAAAGCCACTTGGTTCTCTTTTACGAACTCTACAAAAAAACGTAAGGTAAATAAGGACACTAATAAAAGACCTAACATAAATCCTTTGCCTAAAACATCTCGTTTATGTTTCCAGAGCCAATACATTATGATAAATAAGAACAAATAAAATATGGCTTCGTATAATTGCGCGGGGTGACGAGGTATGCCATCAATTTGCACAAAAATAAAACCAAAAGCCATGTTGGTTTTTGTACCAATGATCTCGCTATTCATTAAGTTACCAAAGCGAATAAGCATGGAGGCCAGTGGCACAACAACCATAAGGCGATCAAATAACCATAACACATCTTCCTTTTCTTTGCGGCAATATAAAAGCGTGCCTATAATAATACCTATAGCCCCACCATGACTTGCCAAACCTCCTTCATAAACCTTAAGCATATTTAAAGGATGCGATAAATAACCTTCGTCCATTAAATTCCCCTGCGCATCAAACACATCCCAAAGCGGACCGTAAAACAAACAATGTCCCAAACGCGCGCCAATAATGGTCCCCAGGATGACATATAAAGTAAGTGTGTCTAATTGTTTATTGGTGCGCCCTTCTACTTTATAAATGCGATTCATTACAAAATGACTAGCCAATAAAGCCAAGGCCCAAAGCAAACCGTACCAACGCACGGGCCAATCAATACCCGGAATGGTAAATATCTCAGCGCTTGGATCCCAGGTAATGAAGTTTAAAAACATAGGGCAAAGTTATAAATATTAATGACTAATTTTGCCTTCATGATCAATGCGGCCATATTTGCAAGCGGTGAAGGCACCAATGCAGACAATCTTATAACTTATTTTAAGAATGATACCCGCATTAAAATAAAATTGGTGATCACCAATAAAGATACTGCGGGTGTAATCAAACGAGCAGAAGATCATAAAAAAACGGTACAGATCATAAGCAAAGAAGCGCTGACAAATTATACCGATAAGATCATTGAATTTTTAAAGGGGGAAAAAATAGACCTAATTATACTAGCAGGTTTTTTATTGAAGATCCCCGAAAAACTCGTGAAAGCTTTCCCTGATAAAATTGTGAATATACACCCTGCCCTATTGCCAAATTATGGCGGAAA
>JAHEYC010000099.1 GCA_023251775.1 Sphingobacteriaceae bacterium
CAACCGGAGCCCATGAATACGATAAACCGGGTGTAATTGACATTGCATTAAGCGTTGTTGAATTACCTGCACAAATAATACTACTGGTTGCTGAAACGTTTACGGTTGGTGTATTATTCACAACTATGGTATGATTTACTGTTGCGATCTGAGTTCCTGATTGTGCAGTTAAAAAGATAGAGAATGTTCCTACTGTTGGGAATTTAACCCAAGTTACCGATGCATTTGGTGTAGCGATCAATGGACCTGCAGGAGCTGCTGTCCAAGTATAACCACTTGCAACCATTGTTCCGGTATTTGCAGTTACTTGCGTTGAATCGCCTCTGCAAATAGAAGTTGCTAAAGTAAATGTTGGAGTTAATGTTGATGCAACAGCAGCACTATAAGTTAATGCAATATCATCAACCGCCACAGATGGATCTGCACCGGTTGCATTGACGTTCTGCCATCTGAAACCAATTTTTACTGTTGCAGTATTATTTGCAGTTGCCGGTAATGCAACCGTGTATGATGCCCATTTAGCTTGGCCCGCACACGCAACAGTTGGCGTTACTGGAGGCGTACCTAATCCTGACCAGGTAACACCGTTATCGGCCGAGAACATTATCTCACAATAATCTTGCGTTGGAACTGCCCACATGATATAATTAAATTTTAAAACGATCCCGCTTTTGCCCAAGCAATTAATTGTTGGCGATTGCGCCCTTATATCAGAATTACCAAACGCACCTGCATAATACGAAGCGCCCATATCTCCAAACAAAGCCTGGTTAGTAGAAACGTGAAGTGTTCTGTCGATCAAAATTGGGTTCATAACACAACCATCACCACAATTTCCAACACCCACACCTGCTTCTTTTGGACTCACATACCAAACATTTGAAAACGCTTGATTGACTCCGGTAAGCGAAGTTGTCCACGCACCATTTGTGCCTGTGTATGCAGTAGCAATTAGAGTACCGCACACAGGGTTAGTTCCAAAATCTTCTAACCAAAATTGAGTTTGCGCGTTCGAGCAAAACCCTATCATCGTTAATATCGTAAATACGTAAATGTTTCTTTTCATAGATGAGATTTTAAAAATTTAGTAAACTAAAAATAGAGAAAAAAGCATTCACTTACAAGGAATTAACAATTCAAATACCTTAATTTGTAGCATATGTATAAGTTCATAGTCATCACTGTTTTAGCCCTTTTTACCTCTTATAAATGGAGTAATATGCCTACAAAAGAAACAATTAAATATGTATCGCTTGGTGACTCTTACACTATTTGCACAGGCGCAACCGAAGCTGAATCATGGCCAACCATCATGACAAAACACCTCAACGAAAAAGGTATTAAAACAGAATTGCTATTCAATCCATCAAAAAATGGATACAGCACACAAAACTTAATTGATAACGAATTACCAAAGTTTGATAAATCGGAATGTAATTTTGTGACCATACTCATTGGTGTGAACGATTGGGTAAGAGAAGTGAGCAAAGAAGATTTTCACAGCAATTTGAATTATATCATTGATAAAGTCATCGCAAAAAAAATAGATAAAAAAAGGATCATCCTAATTACAATCCCAGATTTTGGCGCAACACCCCAAGGAAGTTTATATGGCGGTGGAAGAGACATTACAAAAGGGATCACTGAATTCAACGATATTATAAAAGCAGAAGCTAAAAAAAGAGATCTGGCACTTGTAGATATCTTTAAATTAAGCCAGGGCATGAAGGGCAGAACCGATTTAGTTGCTGCCGATGGCCTTCACCCCGCTGCAAAAGAGTACGCCGAATGGGAAAAACTCATTTTTCCTGTAGCTCATAAGCTTCTTTCTCAATAAATATTTGCGGGTTAAAATAAAACACTTACATTTGCTCCGTGAAAAATCAATTACATCATCATTATTTTCTATTGAACGGTAGGTCGTAATGATAGTGTATTAACTATATGCGAAGGCTTACCAGTAGGTAAGCCTTTTTTTATTTAAACAGATTTAAACATGAAGAAAATAGCAATTATAGGTGGTGGATTTGCCGGAATAAAACTGGCAGGTCAACTCAGCGGAAACGACTTTGAAGTATGGTTATTCGACAAGAATAATTTCTTTCAATTTCAACCTTTATTTTATCAGGTGGCAACAAGCGGCTTGGAGCCTTCTTCTATTTCATTTCCCTTAAGAAAATTGTTCCAGAAGAAAAAGAATTTTCACATCAGAAATGAAGAAGTGACAAAAATTGATGCTCAAGCTAATAAATTGATCACAGCAAATAATACATACGATTTCGATAATTTGGTGATCGCCACGGGTTGCACTACGAATTTTTTTGGAAATGAAACTATTCAAAACAATGCGGTTCCAATGAAATCGGTTGGCGAAGCTTTGTATCTAAGGAATTTCATTCTTATTAATTTCGAGAAAGCATTGAATGTCCCTGAAGAAAAAAAACAGGAATATTTAAATATCGTGATCGTTGGTGGCGGACCAACAGGCGTTGAAGTATCGGGAGCATTGGCGGAGATGCGGAAAAAGATCTTGCCAAAAGATTATCCTGAAATTGATTTTAAAAAAATGAATATCTATTTGGTAGAGTCAGGCGATAAAACATTGGGCAGCATGAGCGAGATCTCTTCTAAAAGATCAAAAGAATACTTGGAGAAATTAGGTGTGAATGTTTTTACCTCTACTCAAGTTACCGACTACAATGGAGAAGAAGTGAAATTCAATAATGGAAAATCAATTCCAACGCGAACAGTTATTTGGGCAGCCGGGATAAAAGGAAATACCATTGAAGGATTAAACCCAGAAGTAATAACACGAGGAAACAGAATTAAAGTAAATCGCTTTTCGCAAGTTGAAGGTTATGATGATATTTTTGCTCTAGGAGATGTAGCTTTTATGGTTAGTCCAAAATATCCAAATGGTCAGCCACAAGTTGCAACGGTAGCAAACGATCAAGCAACACACTTATATAAAAACTTGTTGAACCAAAAGAATAAAGCACCAATGCTAGAATTTGAATACAATAATAAAGGCTCAATGGCCACTGTTGGAAAGAATATGGCGGTGGTTGATCTTCCAAAATTCAGTTTTCAGGGATTTTTTGCTTGGCTATTTTGGATGTTCTTGCATTTAATGCTCATACTTGGTGTTAAAAATAAGATTCTTGTATTTACCAATTGGGTTTGGAAATATTTCACATCAGACCAATCCTTAAGATTAATAATAAGACCATTTGAACGAAAGAAATTATGAAACTAAAAATAGCTATACAAAAATCAGGACGCTTAAGCGAAGAATCTATTCGTTTATTAAGAGATTGCGGAATTGAAATTAGTAACGGACTAAATAAACTGAAGGCCGAAGCCGCTAATTTTCCCTTGGAAGTTTTCTTTTTAAGAGATGATGATATTCCACAATACATTGAAGATGGCGTTGCTGATATTGGAATTGTTGGCGAAAATGTTCTGTTAGAAAAAAACAAGAATGTAAGGACCATAGAAAAATTAGGTTTTGGAAAATGCCGTTTAAGCATTGCAATACCAAGAGATAAACCATTTAACTCTATTAAAGATCTTACTAAATTAAAGATCGCTACCTCCTACTCTTCTATTTTATCGCAGTATTTAAAAAAGAAAAAAGTAAAGGCCGAGATCCACGAAATAAGTGGCAGTGTAGAAATTGCACCCGGAATTGGATTGGCCGATGCCATTTGTGATCTGGTTAGTTCGGGAAGTACACTCTTAAGCAATGGTTTAAAAGAAGTAGAAGTTGTTTTAAGATCTGAAGCTGTTTTGCTTTCGAATAAGAATTTAAGCAAGGAGAAAAAAGAATTGTTAAGTAAATTATTATTTAGAATAAAAGCTTTGCGAAGCGCAAAAAATAATAAATACATTTTATTGAATGCTCCAAACAAAAAACTAAAACAGATCTGCAATATTTTACCCGGAATGAAAAGTCCTACCATTTTACCATTGGCCGAAAAAGGATGGAGTTCAGTTCATTCAGTTGTAAAGGAAGATCAGTTTTGGGAGATCATCGAGAAATTAAAAGAGAATGGCGCCCAAGGAATTTTAGTTGTACCAATAGAAAAAATGATCGTATGATGGAACTAATTAATTATCCGCCCAAGGAAAATTGGAATACGATCTTAAAAAGACCGTCTATCGACCTAAAGGAATTGGAATTTAATGTTTCATCTATTTTAGATGATGTTAAAGCCAATGGAGATAAGGCTGTGAAAAGATATGCTTTGCAATTTGATAAAGTAACATTGAATTCGTTTCAAGTGAGTGCAGAAGAGATCAGCGCGTCTGAAAATGAAATTAGTTCTGAGTTAAAAGCTGCCATTATTCAAGCTAAAACCAACATTCAAAAATTTCACACTTCTCAAAAAGAAGAAATAAAAATTGTTGAAACAATACCAGGCGTAAAATGCTGGAGAAAAAATGTGGCGATCGAAAAAGTGGGCTTATATATTCCCGGCGGATCCGCTCCTTTATTTTCTACAGTTTTAATGTTGGGTGTTCCGGCTACTCTTGCGGGATGTAAAGAAATAATTTTATGCACGCCTTGCGATACAACAGGAAAAGTAAATGCAGCTATTTTATTTGCAGTTAAACTTTGTGGAATAAAAACAATTTTTAAAATTGGCGGAGTACAAGCCATTGCTGCCATGGCTTATGGAACAGAAAGTGTGTCTAAAGTTTATAAGATCTTTGGTCCGGGCAATCAATACGTAACTTGTGCCAAACAATTAGTAAATAAAGAAGGAATAGCTATTGATATGCCTGCCGGTCCTTCCGAAGTTGCCATAATTGCCGATGATTCTTGCGAACCTGCTTTTGTTGCAGCAGATCTTTTATCGCAAGCAGAACATGGTGAAGATAGTCAGGTAATTTTAGTGAGTGATTCTAAAACTGTAATTGAAAAAACCCTTGTAGAATTAGAAATTCAATTAAAACAATTGACACGTTCTTCTATCGCGCAAAAAGCATTAAAGAACAGTAAAGCTATTTTGGTGAATTCTTTAGAAGAAGGAATGGAATTATTAAACGACTATGCGCCCGAACATTTGATCATTGCATGTAAGAATTATGAAGGACTTTCCCAAAAAGTGATCAACGCAGGTTCTGTTTTTTTGGGAAATTATTCCTGCGAAAGTGCGGGTGATTATGCTTCGGGCACAAATCATACCTTGCCAACTAATGGTTATGCCAAAGCATACAGCGGTGTTTCTTTGGATAGTTTTGTAAAAAAGATCACGTTTCAAAATTTAAGTAAAGAAGGCTTGCAAAACATTGGGAATACAATAGAATTAATGGCAGAAGCTGAAGGATTGAACGCTCACAAAAATGCAGTCACAATACGTTTAAAATAAAATGGAATTTAATTTAGATAACATACTTAGGGAAAATATTAAGACCTTGAAACCTTACTCATCTGCCCGCGATGAGTTTAAGGGTAAAGAGGGCATATTTTTAGATGCGAACGAAAATTCCTTTGGCTCTCCATTGAACGAAAATTATAATCGTTATCCTGATCCCATGCAATTAGATCTTAAAGATAAATTAAGTAAGATCAAAGGACTGCCGATCCAAAATATATTTTTAGGTAATGGAAGTGATGAAGCTATCGATATTTTATTCCGCGCTTTTTGCGAACCGGGAAAAGATTATGCTATTATTTGCCCTCCCACTTACGGCATGTACGAAGTTTCGGCAGGCATTAACGATGTTGCTATTTTAAAAGTTCCGCTATTACCGGAAACTTTTCAATTGGACACCGCAAATATTTTAAAAGCGATCAACAATAACACGAAGCTTATTTTCTTTTGTTGTCCAAATAACCCAACAGGCAATGGTGTAAAATGGAATGACATTAAAACTATTTTAGAAAATTTTTCAGGAATTGTGGTCATTGATGAAGCGTATATCAATTTCGCCAAATACAGAAGTCTAATTCCCGAATTATTGAATTATCCCAATTTGGTGATCCTTCAAACCCTTTCAAAAGCGTGGGGATTGGCAGGTTTGCGAATTGGGATGGCTTTTGCTTCGGAACCCATTATTGATATCTTCAATAAAATAAAACCGCCTTACAATATTAATGCGGTTTCACAAAAACTAGCGCTTAAGGCTTTGGATAATATTGAGCAGATCAATGCCTGGATCAAAGAAATTGTTTCGGAAAGAGAAATATTAAGTGCCGAATTGCAAAATCTTTCATTTGTCCAAAAAGTTTATCCGAGTGATGCCAATTTTATTTTAGTGAAGACAAACGATCCGCAAACAATTTATAATTATTTGGTGGCCAAAAAAATAATTGTGCGCGACAGAAGCAAAGTTGAATTATGCGAAGGTTGTTTGCGAATTACCATTGGTACAAAAGAAGAAAACAAGAATTTAGTATACATATTAAAATCATACAAATGAAAAAAGTATTATTTATCGACCGCGACGGAACACTTATTTGGGAACCACCTGATACTTGGCAAATAGATAGTTTTAATGTGCTCAAGTTTTTGCCGGGCGTATTTACTTACCTTGGTAAAATTGCCAAAGAGTTGAATTACGAATTAGTAATGGTTACCAATCAAGATGGATTAGGAACAAAGTCCTTTCCTGAAGATACCTTTTGGCCCGTTCAGAATTTTATTATTCAAAGTTTTGAGAATGAAGGTGTAAAATTTTCCGAAGTTTGTATTGACAGAAGTTTTGAAAAAGATAACAAGCCAACACGTAAACCAAACACGGGAATGCTCACCAAATACATGAATGGTAATTACGACCTTAAGAATTCTTATGTTATTGGTGATCGATTGACCGATGTGAAATTGGCGCAAAATTTAGGAACAGGTTGCATTGCCCTTAGAAATTATGATACGATTAGTGAAAATGAAGTGTCTTACTTAACTGATAACTGGAAAGACATTTACAATTATCTTTCAAGCTCATACAGATTTGTTCAACACGAACGCAATACTAAGGAAACGAAGATCGCTATCAAATTAAATTTGGATGGAAGTGGTCGTTCAAAGATCTCAACGGGATTAGGATTTTTTGATCATATGTTAGAGCAAATTGCAAAACACGGGAACATTGATCTTATTTTAAATTGCAAAGGTGATCTTCATATTGATGAACACCACACCATCGAAGATACCGGAATTGCCTTAGGCGAAGCATTTGCAAAAGCTATCGGTGATAAACGCGGAATAGAACGTTATGGCTTTTGCTTGCCTATGGACGATTGTTTAGCACAAGTTGCCATCGACTTCGGCGGAAGAAATTGGATCGAATGGAAAGCTGAATTTAAACGAGAAAAAGTTGGAGACATGCCAACGGAAATGTTCTTTCACTTTTTTAAATCGTTCAGCGACGCTGCCAAATGCAATTTAAATATAAAAGCCGAGGGCGAGAACGAGCACCATAAGATTGAAGCAATATTCAAAGCATTTGCCAAAGCAATAAAGTTTGCTTTGAAAAGAGATTTGGATAATAATGAGTTACCAAGTACGAAAGGGATGCTGTAATACTTTGTCACACTGAGCGTAGTCGAAGTGCGACTTCCAGTAAATTAGCGGAACCGTCGTGCTTCGACTACGCTCAGCATGACGGTCGGGAAAAAAAGTGGGATTAACTACAGTGTCACCCTGAGCGATCCCGATAGCTATCGGGACGAAGGGCTGACATAAAGTAAAGTAATAAGAATGAAAATAGTGGTCATAAAATACAACGCAGGAAACATCACATCAGTTGAATTCGCTTTCAAACGGATCGGGATTGATGTTATTATTACCGATGATCCCAATGAAATAATAACAGCCGACAAAGTCATTTTCCCCGGCGTCGGAGAGGCAAGCTCTGCAATGAATTACTTAAAGGAACATAAAATTGATAAATTGATCAGAGATCTTAAACAACCAGTACTTGGAATCTGTCTAGGTATGCAATTAATGTGTGAGTATTCCGAGGAAGGAGAAACCGAATGCTTAGGAATTTTCAATAAAAAGGTAAAACACTTTGGATCGCACGAATTTAAAGTCCCACAAATTGGATGGAATAATATTTTTGATCTGAAGTCTCCATTGTTTAGAGGAATTAAAGAAGATTCTTTTGTTTATTTTGTTCATGGATATTATGCAGAACTCGGGGAAAATACGATCGCAACAACTGATTATATTTTAAAATACAGTTCTGCTTTACAAAAGGATAATTTCTACGGTGCACAATTTCACCCGGAGAAATCAGGAGATGTTGGTGAACAGATCTTAAAAAACTTTATCGACTTATGAAAAAGTTCGACATAATTCCTGCTATTGATATCATTGATGGCAAATGCGTTCGTCTTTCGCAAGGAGATTACAGCAAAAAAACAATTTACAACGAAGATCCTTTGGAAGTTGCAAAACAATTTGAAGCTATTGGCATTTCACGTTTGCACTTGGTTGATCTTGACGGAGCAAAAAATGGTGAAGTGGTAAATTTTAAAGTCCTTGACAAAATTGCAAATCAAACAGACTTAAAAATTGACTTCGGCGGGGGAATAAAAACCAACGAATCCATTCAATCTATTTTTGATGCCGGTGCCGATATGGCAACCATTGGAAGTATTGCGGTAAAAGACCCTGAATTATTTTATACATGGATAAAAAAATACGGTTCACGCAAAATTTTATTGGGAGCTGATGTCAAAGAGGAAAAAATTGCCATCTCCGGTTGGCTCGAAAGCACAGAATTAAATATTTTTGATTTCTTAATACAAAATCTTGAAAATGGTTTAACTCAAGCTTTTTGTACCGATGTTAGTAAAGACGGAATGCTACAAGGACCGTCTATCGATCTTTACAAAAAAATAACATTACAGTTTCTAGAATTAAAATTTATTGCAAGCGGAGGAGTTACAACAATGAAGGATGTTTATCAACTTGAACAAATAGGATGTGCGGGTGTTATTATTGGAAAAGCACTATATGAAGGAAAAATTACGACAAACGAATTAAAAAACTTTATAAAAGATGTTGTGTAAACGAATAATTCCCTGTCTCGACATCAAAGATGGTCGCACCGTAAAAGGCGTTCACTTTGAACACCTACGTGATGCCGGCGATGCCATTGAATTAGCGATTCGCTATTGCAAAGAAGGCGCCGATGAATTAGTGTTTTTAGATATCACTGCAACGAACGACAAACGTAAAACACTTACTGAATTAGTTACCAAAATTGCATCAAACATAAATATTCCTTTCACAGTTGGCGGAGGTGTATCGTCTATTGAAGATGTTTCCGCACTTTTGAAAGCAGGCGCCGATAAAGTTTCTATAAACACAGCTGCATTTAAAAACCCACAACTTATTGCTGATCTTGCGCACCGTTTCGGTAGTCAGTGTATTGTTGTTGGCATAGATGTGAAGTTTGAAGACGCTGAATGGCACGTATATTTAAATGGCGGAAGAATAAAAACAGAAAAAACCGCTCTCGATTGGGCAAAAGAAGCCGTTGCCCTTGGTGCAGGTGAAATTTTACTGACCTCCATGGATAGCGATGGTACAAAAGATGGTTTTTCGAATGATATCACAAAACTGATCTCAGAAAATGTGAATGTGCCTGTGATCGCCAGCGGTGGAGCCGGAACTATGAAACATTTTGAAGAGGTATTTACCTTAGGGAAAGCTGACGCGGCTTTGGCAGCAAGTGTTTTTCATTATAACGAGATCCATATAAACGATCTAAAAAAAGAATTAAAAAGTAAACATATAAAAGTAAGATTATGAACTTAGATTTTAAAAAATATATCGACGGACTTATTCCCGCCATAATTCAAGATGCCAATACAAATAAAATATTGATGTTGGGTTTTATGAATGAAGAAGCATTGAACAAAACGAAAACCACAAAGCAAGTTACTTTTTTCAGCAGAAGTAAAAAGCGCTTATGGACCAAAGGCGAAGAAAGTGGGAATTTTTTAAATGTGTGCGAAATTTTAAAGGATTGTGATAATGATACGCTTTTAGTTAAGGCAATTCCACAAGGACCGGTTTGTCACACCGGGGCAGATACGTGTTTTAACGAAAAAAATACTGCGGAGAATTTTTTGTTCGAACTCGAAGGAATAATTAAAGATCGCATAAAAAATCCGGTGGAGGGCTCTTATACAAATCTACTTTTGAAAAAAGGATTAAATAAAATAGCTCAAAAAGTTGGCGAAGAAGCGGTTGAATTGGTTATTGAAGCTAAAGACAATAATAAAGACCTCTTTTTAAATGAGGCTGCCGACCTAATGTATCATTATTTATTATTGTTAAATGCAAAAGGAAATGGACTTAATGACGTGGTTTCGGTTTTAAGATCAAGGGATATCTCCAAATAGCAAGGTAAATATGCTATTTTGTCGATAAAAATCTTGCATATTTAAACACAGTTATCTATCTTTAATCTGGTAAAAAAATCTCAATTTATTTAGCATGGAAAATTTAGTGATCCCCTATAAAAAACGTTCTCCACAGATCGAATTTAATACAACAGGCGAATTTAGTATCCTTGGAAATTGTTTTCCTGAAGATCCTAAAGCTTTTTTTGCACCAATACTTACTTGGCTTGCAGAATTCAAAACTAACCATAAGGGAGAAGTGAATTTGACCATTGATCTTAATTACGTTAATACAACCAGCATAAAAATTCTTCTCGAATTGATCCAATCCATTACCTCTAGTTTTAAAAGCAAAACAAAGATCAATTGGATCTACGAAATAGAAGATGAAGATATTTTAGGAGTTGGAGAAGATCTTGAAAAAGTTCTGGAATTCAAATTCAATTTCAAATCGAAAAAACAGGATATTAATCCGTTCACGGGGTAAAGATCATTTGGCCTACTTCAACAGATCAGGCCTTCTTTCCTGAGTACGTTTTACACTTTCCTCATGACGCCATTTGTCTATATTAGCCGTATGTCCGCTTAATAAAACATCCGGAACGCCCCAGCCATTATAGTCTTGCGGACGAGTATAAACCGGAGGCGCAATTAATCCATCTTGAAAAGAATCACTTAAGGCAGATGTTTCATCATTTAAAACGCCCGGTATCAAACGGATCACACTGTCGCTTAAAACTGCTGCAGCTAACTCTCCCCCACTCAATACATAATTTCCAATACTAATTTCGCGCGTAATTAAATGCTCACGAACACGTTCATCCACCCCTTTATAATGTCCGCATAAAATAATGATGTTCTTTTTAAGCGATAATTGATTGCTTAACGATTGATCTAACATTTGCCCGTCAGGACTCATATAAATTACCTCATCATAATCGCGTTTGCTTTTTAGATCCTTCAAACAGGCATCAATTGGTTCTATCATCAATACCATTCCTGCTCCTCCGCCAAAAGCGTAATCATCTACACTGTTATGTTTATCAGTTGCATAATCGCGTAAATTAATAAGATTCACTTCCACCAAACCTTTTGTAGCCGCTCGCTTTAAAATAGAATGACTAAACGCACTAGTCATTAATTCGGGAATAACACTTATGATATCAATACGCATGGAGCAAATATATGCAAATATCAGATTGCAGATTACAGATTGCAGATTAAACCCCTTAATACTTTTGGAATTTGGAATTTGTAATTTGTAATCTGCAATTTGTTAATTAACCATGATAAACCCTTGAAGCAACAATTTTTCCATCCTTTATTTCCAACACCTCTCCCACGCTTAATACTTCCTCACCCTCTACAAAACGTGTATATTCCATAAATACTTGTTCTTCATCAGCGGTTAATTTTACCACTTCATATCTTAAACTTGGCAAACGCTTGAACGAATCGGCCCACCAGGCGCGTAATTGGTCTTTGCCCATTACAAAACCACGTGTTTCGGGTTGCCGTAACTTTAACTTTGGACTGTAATGTTGCGCATTATCATCATAAAGTGATAATAATTTCTCAAGGTTATGCTCATTAAAAGCCTCAAACCATTTTTTAGCAATAGCTTTGTTTTCCTCAGGTATCATTAGTATTTTAGTTCAATGAATAAATTCGTTTTTATTTTTGCATCGCTTCTACTCATTTCGTGTTCTAACCAAACAAAACAGGAAGTTGATCTCATCATTGATCATGCTACCGTTTATACAGTTGATTCTTTATTTTCGATCACAGAAGCAATCGCTGTTAAAGATGGCAAAATTATTGAGACCGGCAGCACAAAATTTATTAATGATACATACACATCCAAACAAAACATTAATGCGGAGGGAAAATTCATTTACCCTGGCTTTATTGATGCTCATTGTCATTTTTACGGTTATGGCAAAGGATTAACAGAAGCTAATTTGGTTGGAACCAATTCATATAACGAGGTCTTAGAAAAAGTGGTCGAACATTCAAAACTCAATTCGGAATTTGTAAAACCAAAGTCATTAAGCGAAAGACCTTGGTTAATAGGCAGAGGTTGGGATCAAAATGATTGGGAAATAAAAGAATTTCCTACGAAAGAAAAATTAGATGTTCTTTTTCCGGATGTCCCTGTATTTTTAAAACGTGTGGATGGTCATGCCGCTTTGGTAAATCAAGTAGTTTTGGATCTTGCAAAACTTTCTAAA
>JAHEYC010000016.1 GCA_023251775.1 Sphingobacteriaceae bacterium
TAAAGAAGGATGGGAAAAAGCGCGAAAGTTATCTCCTGAGAAAAAGGCAATGGTGTTATTAAAGACAGGTAGATGGACCTTATTAGAAGATGATGCTCGCAGATATGTGATACGTGAATTAAAGACATGGCCGGCTGTTGCCATAGTAGTTGATAATTTAGGTCAACGCATAATGGGGCAAGTGGTAATAAATTTGACCGGCAAGCGCAACCAAATAAAATTATTTGAGTGTGAAACAAAAGCAGCCGAATGGTTAAAAGGGAAAAGCTCTAAAAATTAACTCAAATTAAAAGAAGGACAGATACTTAGCAACAAAAAAAAGCCCCTCAAATTTGAAGGGCTTTTTTATTTTAATACTAATTGCGTTTAAACTATTGCCTCTATCCTTGGCGCGGCCGATAAAATTGCATCGCTTGCTGCCGAAGCATATTGATCAAAATTCTTGATGAATAATCCCGCTAAATTTTGTGCAGTGGTTTTAAATAATTCCTTATCCTTCCAAGTATTTTGTGGTTCTAATATTTCGGTTGGAACATTAGGACAAGATTTTGGGAAATACAATCCAAAATAAGGAGTTCTTCCGTATTCTACCTTATCAAGATCACCTTGTAAAGCGGCTGTGATTAGTGCGCGCGTGTACGATAATTTAATTCGACTTCCGATCCCGTATTTTCCACCAACCCATCCGGTGTTCAATAACCAAACGTTTACTTTGTGTTTCTTTAATTTCTCACCCAATAACTCTGCATATTGCGTTGGATGTAATGGTAAAAATGCTTTTCCAAAACAAGCAGAGAAAGTTGTGGTTGGTTCGGTAATTCCCATTTCTGTTCCCGCAACTTTTGCAGTGTATCCACTAATGAAATGATACATGGCTTGCTCCGTGGTTAATTTACTTATGGGCGGTAAAATTCCATAAGCATCACACGTTAAAAAGAAAATATTCTTTGGGATATCACCCACAGCCGGTGTTACAGCATTATCAATAAAATTTGCAGGGTAACTTACGCGCGTGTTCTCCGTTTTAGAGATATTGGCGTAATCTACCGTTGTTGTCCCTTCATAAAAATTAATATTCTCTAATAAGGATCCAAATTTAATAGCGCTAAATATTTGCGGTTCTTTTTCTTGAGTAAGATCTACACACTTAGCATAACATCCACCTTCAAAATTAAATACACCTTTATCGCTCCAACCATGCTCATCATCGCCAATTAATTTACGATTAGGATCAGCAGATAGGGTTGTTTTCCCTGTTCCCGAAAGTCCAAAGAAAATAGCGGTATCGTTATTCTTACCAATATTCGCCGAGCAATGCATGCTCAATACTTTTTTCTCGTGGGGTAAAATATAATTCAATACAGCAAATATCGATTTCTTTATTTCGCCCGTATATGCTGTACCACCAATTAGGATGATTTTTTTAGTGAAATTTAGAATCGCAAAATTATGTTGGCGTGTACCATCAACTTTAGGATCGGCTTTAAAACCAGGCGCGTTAATAATAACCCAATCGTGTTTAAAGTTCTTTATTTCCTCTTTGGTTGGACGTAAAAATAAATTGTACGCAAATAAATTACTCCAAGGATATTCATTCACCACGCGAATATTAATTCGGTAGGTTGGATCGGCGCATGCATACGAATCTCTTACCCAAACTTCTTTTCTTCCTAAATAAGCAAGCACACGTTTATGTAGCGCATCAAATTTATCAGATTCAAAACGGTTATTTACATCTCCCCACCAAACGCTGTCTTTTGTATTGTCATCGTAAACTACAAATTTATCTTTTGGCGATCGGCCGGTAAATTCGCCTGTATCAACAGCAAGAGCGCCAACATCCGTTAACACGCCCTCTTCTCGCACAATACATTCTTCAACTAATTCGCTTGGAGGTAAGTTCCAATATGCCATCTCAACGTTCGAAAGACCAAGATCAGCAATTGAGAATTTTTCTGCCTTAAAACCTATTTCATTCATGTAATACGTGTTTTAATTTATTGTGAGCAAAATTAGCAAAAAAAAAGGCTTTTGTATGGGTGGTTTTTCCACAATCTAAGGCTTTAAATAGTAATCTTAATTAATTGATAATGAATAAAGTATAAGACTCTGTAAGAATGTTTTCAACCGACTGATAATTATCAGTTCTTTTTAGTGTTTACTATTACAGCAGCAACTAGCATAAGCCAACCTGCAACAAATAAAAGACCTCCTATAGGAGTTATGGGTCCCAAAATTTTTAGTTGATCTACACCCATCAAATTTCGACTACATAAAAAATACAATGATCCTGAGAACAAAATAATTCCCCAAAAAAATAAACGGTAAGCCAGCTTCAAAAACTTATTATCTAATTCTTTATTGAACAGTACGATCAAAAACATGGCAAGCGTATGATACATTTGATATTTTACTGCGGTATCAAATCCGTTGAGTTGATCTACAGTGATCAAACCACTTGGTAATTGATTTTTTAGCGCATGAGCACCCAAGGCACCCAAAGCAACCGATATTGCTCCAAGCAAACCTATAGTAATTAATTGTTTCGGGATCATATCAATTCGTTTTTAAAAAGGTCTCTAAATTAATAACGCTTTCGGGATAGGAGAAAACTTCGTTAAGCACAGAAAGATTTTCTTTATCTGTGATATTATTATAGAACAGTTTAGTAAGATCCAATTTTTCGCGATCATGCAAAAAAATGGTCAAAATATTTTTAAATTGAACGGACGTGAAACAAAGTCCGGCCGCTTTTTCTTTCATGAATTTAAATCGCTCATAATCGGTAGAGAATAATCGTGTATTGGATACGAGTTCCTGAACAAGACTGTCTTTTATAGCTTTTGTGCAGGTGATCTTGTTGGTGGCCGGAATCATTTTACTTGGATCGGACAACATATCGGCAAATTCTTTTTTACTCGATTCGAATCTAAAGGATGCATCGAGTGTTTTTAATTCTTTTTTATCAACCAAAGTAATATAAGCATCTTTTACAAGCTTTAATTTATCTAATTCATAACTCACACTTTTTAAAATGGTCTCGAGTTGCTTACACGTGATGCAATTACTTTTTACTATCTCCTGAGCGTATTGATATTTTTCCATATCCACAACGGTTCGTTTTAAAAACGAAATACCAAGGTCAAGATCGGTTTGCTTCATCCCTTCGGTGCAAATTCCACTTTTTGGTAAATTGAAATAAAAAATCGGCTTACCTTCTTTTAATTCAAACAAAGTTCCAAAAACATTGTTGCGCCATTTATAAGTAGTGTCTTCAGCGGGTTTTGCGGGAAGTAAAGGATCGGGAAGTGGTTTAATATCAATTGCCGTAACAAAAACTAATTTTAATTTTTTTGTTTCTTGATTTAATTCAAGGGAGTATACAAATTCTTTATTCTTTACCGGCTTGGCTTTTTCGAGTAAGAATATTTTTCTTTTAAGCGATAAATTTCCATTTTGCAAAGTTATAGCAACGTCGAATGTATCTTTTGTAATAGTGTTGATCTTTATTTCTTGTTTAAAACCTTCATCACTGCTAAAACCTTCGATCTTGGCATTGAATAAACCTGCATTGGAACTGAATATAATAAGGTTGTTTTGCGCAAAAGCAGTGGTAGCCGCAAAAAGTATTACTAAAACAAGCCTCATAATCATGCTTAAAGTTATTGATTAAATACCAAATATCTTGATTTTTTTTGGCATCTTTATACCTGAATTTTATGAAGAAGATACTTGTTATAGGCGCGGGAAGATCCTCAGGGAGTTTAATTACGTATTTGTTAACCAAAGCTTCGGGTAATAATTGGTTTGTTACCGTTACTGATATGAATTTGGCACTTGCCAGCGAAAAGGTGAAAGGTTTTTCTAATTGTGAAGCAAAAATATTTGATGTAACTAATGATGCTCAACGAAAAGCTATTATTGGTGAACATGATGTTGTTGTATCTATGCTTCCTGCTTCCATGCATGGAAATGTGGCTAAAGATTGTGTTGCTTTAGGAAAACATTTATTTACGGCAAGTTATGTGAGTGCCGAAATGAAAGAGCTCGACAAAGAAGCAAAACAAAAAGGTGTTCTTTTAATGAACGAAATTGGTTTGGATCCGGGCATCGATCATGCTTCGGCTATGAAGATCATACACGAATTACAAACAAAGGGGGCAAACATTACTTCTTTTCGTTCGTATTGTGGCGGACTAGTTGCGCCCGAAAGCAATACAAATCCTTGGGGGTATAAATTTAGTTGGAATCCGCGAAATGTTGTTGTGGCCGGACAAAGTGCTGCACAATATATTTCCGAAGGAAAATTAAAATTCATTCCACCTTCACGCATCTTTACACAAATTGATACAATTAAAGTTGAGAAGTATGGTTCTTTTGATGCTTATGCGAATCGTGACAGTATAAGTTATCAAGAGCCTTATGGATTAAAGAATATAAAAACACTTTTGCGGGGAACTTTACGCATGCCCGGTTATTGTGAAGCATGGAATGTTTTTGTGCGTTTGGGATTGACTGATGATACTTATAAAATTCACAACGCAGATAAATTAACCTATACGCAATTATTAGATTCTGTTTTGCCACCTTCTAAAGGAACTATTAAAGATCGCTTGAAGGAATTCATTGGTAAAGACTATAATTCATCTATTGAAGAGAAATTAAATTATCTTGAATTATTCAGCGACAAAAAAATTAAATTAAAAGAAGCTAGTCCTGCCCAATTACTTCAAGATCTTTTAGAAGAAAAATGGAAATTGGAACATGGCGATAAAGATATGATAGTGATGCAACATTTATTTGACTACGAATTAAATGGAAAAACGCATCACCTCACATCATCCTTAGTGGTTTTGGGCGATGATGAAAATCACACGGCCATGGCAAAAACAGTTGGTTTGCCTTTAGCTATAACGTTAACGAACTTTCTTGAAGGTAAATTTAAGCTCAGCGGGGTTCAAATCCCTATTGTAAAAGACATCTACAGCCCGTTATTGGAGGAGTTGGAGAGCCTTGGAATAAAGTTTGATGAAAAGGAAAATTAATTCTATATTCATACATTAAATTAATGAAACACTTTTTGTGTTATAGCTTATTACTAGTGTGTTTAAACACTTTTTCGCAAAGCGATACTACAGCCGCTTCTAATACAAGTACAACTAACACAAAACCGGTTATCATGCCCGGCGATTCCATTTTGATTAATTTGAATGATACATCAAAACCAAAAAAACTATTCTATGAATTCATGAGCGTTGAATTCAGTCCGGGTTTTATATTACCAACAGGTAATTTTGCTTCCGGAGACTTTACAAGTCCTCTTTCGGGTTATGCCAAAGAAGGATTTTCGATCGGTGGTAATGTATATATAAAAGTTGTTGATCTGGTTAATGTGATGGTAAGCTATTCGCGACAAATGAATACGTTCGATGAAAAGTCGTTTGAATCAAATTCGTTGAAAGGAACAAAAAATTATACCTTGATCCCACATTCTAATTGGGTTCATAATTTTATACTTATAGGCGGAAGCGGGAATATTGCATTGGATGAAGAAAATTTTTTAACGCCTCGTATATTATTTGGCTTGGCACTTTCTAAATCGCCTTCTTACGAAACCGCTCCAACCGGAACAACAAATATTATCGGCACTCCTATATCCGTAGATAGTCACCGCGAAGTAAAATTTGCTTTTAGAGTTGGAGTCGGATTAAAAAAGAACATTAATAACATGTTATACATGACCATTAATCCCGATTATTATTATACAAGTTTAAAAACAAATATCAATTCACGATATTTCCCATCAAATCCTCCGAGTTACCAGATCATATCCAATATTAGTTTAAGTGTTGGAGTCGGGTACAGGATACATTAAGTAATTACCCGAATTAGATTTTTCACCAGTTTGGCTTTTTGTTTCGCCTTGGTAATATCATCATCCACAATGGTAATATGTCCCATTTTACGAAATGGTTTTGTTTGAAGTTTACCATACAAATGAACATAAACGCCGCTAAATTTCATGATGTCTTCTAATCCTTCGTAAACGGCAGGACCTTCATGCCCAAAATCCCCAAGTAAATTGATCATCACGCCCGGTTTTACAATGGCACTATCTCCCAATGGTAAATTCAAAATAGCGCGCCAATGTTGTTCAAATTGCGACGTTATATTTGCTTCAATGGTATGATGTCCGCTATTATGAACACGAGGCGCAATTTCGTTCACTAATATTTTTCCATCTTTTGTTAGAAATAATTCTACGGCTAAAATACCAACGAGTTCAAGTTTTTCAACTATTTGCGCGGCAATAGCAATGGCATCTTTTTCAATATTCTTTTTAATGTTGGCAGGGGAAAATAAAAATTCAACCAAATTTGCTTGGGGATTGAATTCGCATTCCACTACAGGAAAACATTTTACTTCACCATTCTTATTTCGTGCAACCACCACCGAAAGTTCTTTTTCAAAATCAACCAGACGTTCTAATACACTTGGTTCTTCAAATGCTTTTTCTAAATGATGCGGCGAAACTAATTTCACAACACCTCTTCCGTCATATCCACCTTTACGAAGCTTTTGAAAGAAGGGAAAAAAAGTAGCGTATTTAGCGATCTGTTCTTTACTTTCGGTTAAAAAGAAATCGGGACTAGGAATATCATTACGTTGATAGAACATTTTTTGCAAACCTTTATCCTGTATCATTTCAATGATATGCGGTTGCGGATATACTTGTTTACCTTCTTGTTCTAATTTTTTGAGCGCTTCAATATTTACATTCTCAATTTCGATGGTGATAAGATCCTTATCTTTTCCGAATTTATAAACGGTATTGTAATCGGTTAAACTGCCATTTACAAAGGTTTTAACAAGGTCTTTACAAGGGGCATTCTTATCAGGGTCTAAAATAGAGATGTTAAGATTATAGTTTACAGCATTCTGTATCAGCATCCTGCCCAATTGCCCTCCGCCTAAAATGCCTATGTGAAGTTCCTGTATAGTTTTTGGAAACATATTAGGCCACAAAGCTATTAAAAATAAAACAATTTAATATCTTTAAAGCATGGGAAATTGGTATTTCAGATGCATAATTGCACTTTTTTTGACCTCTTCGTTGAGTTATGCTCAAAATGAGAAGGGTTGTGGTTTTATATATGCCCAAGATAAAGTTCGTAAGGTTGTTCCGGATTATGATGCTAAATTAAAACTACTCGAAACTCTTGCATCAAATGGCGCAAATAAAGCAGCAACTGTTACACCAACTATTCCTGTTGTTTTTCACGTCCTGCATTTGAATGGAGCTGAGAATATAAGCGATGCACAAATTCAAAGTGCTATTGATGTTTTGAATATAGATTACAGAAAACTTAATCCCGACACAACATCTATTGTTGTACAATTTAAAAATATTGCAGCTGATATAAATGTTGAATTTAAATTAGCGAGTTTAGATCCCGATGGAAAATGTACAAATGGTATCACACGCCATTACGATGCCCAAACAGATTGGGATTCTGATCCGGATTTTTATGATTATACATGGCCGCGAGATAAATATTTGAATGTTTACGTGGTTAAAACTATTGCAGGTGGGCAGGCAGCGGCCTATACATTTCTTCCGGGCTCAGTTCCTGCAGCAATGGATGCTATTGTTGCGCTTCATGATTATGTTGGTAAAATTGGAACCAGTTCGGCAGGTCGCTCACGTACATTAACGCATGAGGTTGGTCATTGGCTTGGATTATCGCACATTTGGGGAAATACAAATAACCCGGGAGTTAGTTGTGGCGATGATGGAGTTTCTGATACACCAATAACAAAAGGACATAGTTGGTGTAATTTAGCAGGATCTACTTGCAGTCCGCCCATTGTTGAAAATATTCAGAATTATATGGATTATTCTGGTTGTCCTCGCATGTTCACCCTTGGTCAATCAAGTAGAATGAACACAGTACTTACAACTTATCCTGAAAGGATCAATTTGGTGAGTGCTTCAAACATGACGGTCACAGGTATTGTAAATCCTAATTATAATTGCGCACCAAAAGCCGAATTTGCTGCAAATCCAAGTACGTGCGAAGGAAATCAAGCAACCTTCACGGATTATAGTTACAATGGCCCTGTTACAACTTGGGTGTGGAGTTCTATTGGCGCATCAAATACATCTACAATTCAAAACGGCGTACTTACATTTACAAGCACAGGATTGCTTCCCGTGAAATTAAAAGTTGGAAATAGTTTTGGAGAGGATTCTACCACCAAAATAAATTTTATTACGGTGATGGCAAATAATGGCTCAACATTAAATATTGCTCAGGATTTTGAAGCCGGTTCGTATCCAAACAACGAGTGGATAGCAACGCCTCCACAATTTGGAAGTGGTTTTGCGCAAACTAGTACAGTTGGAGCAAGCGGACAAAAATGTATGTACATCAATAATTACGGAGATAATCCAAATCAAAAAGTAGAATTATTCTCGCCAAAATTTGATCTTACAAATGTTACGGGTGCACAATTGAGTTATAAATATGCTTTTGCACAAAAAGGAAATAGCGTTGATGAATTAAATGTTTTCATCACAACAAATTGCGGACAAACGTGGACAAATATTTATACGCAAGCAGGTTCAGGTTTGGCTTCAACCGCAGCGCCGGTTAATACGGTTGCATATTTTCCTCAATCAAGCGAATTTAAAACGCAATTGGTTAATTTGGGTCCTTACCAAGGAAATTCAAATGTGCATGTAAAATTTGCGTTCACTTCCGATCCCGGTGGTGCAGGAAATAATTTCTTTATTGATGATATTAATTTAACGGGAACTGTTGGTTTAAAAGAGGTCGGTTTAAATGCAAGCGATCTTAAATTATATCCTAATCCTGCAAAGACGCAAGTAACGTTGTTTTGTTCGACTATTATCAAACAAGTTGATGTGTTTGATCTATTAGGGAAACATACGGGATCAATTCAAGGATCAAATTCTTATGAGCAGATCCTTACCGTTTCTCAATTAGCAAAAGGAGTTTATTTTATTAAGGTCACATCAAACTCAGGTACGGCCTTCAAAAAACTTATCATCGAATAATTCTAACATTACCCTTGTAAAAGCATATTATGAAGATCTCGTACAACTGGCTTAAAACACTTATTCATATTGACCTTCCTGCAGAGGAAGTTTCGGTTCTTTTAACGGATGCAGGACTTGAAGTAGAAGCTATAGAACATTTTGAAAGCATTAAGGGTGGATTGAAGGGCGTTGTTGTTGGTCATATTTTAGAATGCACAAAACATCCAGATGCCGATAAATTAAGTTTAACTAAAGTTGATATTGGAACCGGCGAACCATTAAGTATTGTTTGTGGCGCACCAAATGTTACAGCCGGACAAAAAGTTTTAGTTGCTACAGTTGGAACAACCTTGTATCCGTCAAACGGTGATCCTTTAGAAATAAAAAAAGCAAAGATACGTGGAGCAGAAAGTGCAGGAATGATATGTGCCGAAGATGAAATTGGCGTTGGAGCAAGTCACGCCGGAATTATGATCTTACCTGCCGATACAAAGATTGGTTTGGAAGCAGCAAATTATTTTAAAATTGAAAGCGATGTTGTATTTGAAATTGGTTTAACGCCAAACAGAAGTGATGCAGCTTCGCATTTTGGTGTAGCGCGCGATCTTGCAGCTATTTTAAATACAAAAGATAATGTTGCCACATTTGAAGCACGATTAATAGGATTAAATGAATTACCCGATGCAACTAATATAAATAAAGTTGATATTGAAATAAAGAATAAAGATGCTTGTAAACGTTATACCGGTCTTGTTGTAAGTGGAGTGGAGGTAAAAGAAAGCCCCGATTGGTTAAAGAACAGATTACAAGCAATTGGTCTGCGTCCTATAAATAATATTGTCGACATCACCAATTTTGTGCTACACGAAACTGGTCAGCCCCTACATGCGTTTGATCTTGAACAAATAAAAGGGAATAAAGTAGTTATTGACACAACAAAAGAAGGAACAAAATTTGTAACGTTGGATGGTGTTGAAAGAACACTAAAGGGAAATGACCTAATGATCTGCAATGCATCGGAGCCCATGTGTATTGCCGGTGTATTTGGTGGAGCAAAAAGTGGTGTAAGCGAAAAAACAACTTCTGTTTTTATTGAGAGCGCGTATTTTGATGCAAGTTATGTAAGAAGAACGTCAAAACATCAAGGATTAAAGACCGACGCATCTTTTAGATTTGAAAGAGGAACAGATCCCGAAATGACCGTAAATGCAGCCATTAGGGCCGCAAATTTAATTATGGAAATTGCCGGTGGAAGAATAAGTATGGGAGTTAATGATGTGTATCCTGAGAAATTGGAACCGGTAAAAATTGCTTTCTCTTATAATTATTGTAATGATCTAATTGGAAGATCAATTGATAAAGGAATTGTAAAGAACATCATCACTTCACTTGGAATTATTATTGAGAACGAAGGAAATGATGGTTTGCTTTTGGAAGTTCCGAAATATAAAACAGATGTAACGCGTGCAGCGGATGTAGTTGAAGAGGTAATGCGCATTTATGGTTATAATAATGTGGATGCGTCCAAACAAATTTCGTATACGGCTTTTAATGAAGAAAAGAATTTTGATAGAGTAGTGGAGGAGCGTGTTGGAGGATTCTTAACTAGTAATGGTTTTAATGAGATCATGAATTTGTCGTTCACAAAAGAATTAAATCATGCACTAACAGATGATCTTGTAAAAGTAGTGAATCCTTTGAGTAGTGATCTAAATGTATTGCGTGGGGATCTGTTGTTTGGAGGATTAGAATCTTTGGCTTATAATATTAATCGCAAGCAAGCGAATTTGAAATTTTATGAAATAGGAAAAGTTTACCATGTCGATAATACAAAGGAATTTAAATACGTTGAAGAAAAACATCTTTCATTATTATCAACCGGAACAACTTTTAACGAGAATCATTATGGTTTGAATCAAAATGTGGATCTTAATTATTTAAAGTCAATTGTTGAAAATCTTTTAAAGGCATTAGGAATACTTAATTTCACTAGTTCAGAATCTTCTTATCACGCTTTTGATTATGGTTTGAGTTATCAATTCAATAAAAACACCATTGTTGAAATTGGAAGCATTAATAAAGCGCATTTGAGTAAGTTTGATATTAAACAAAGTGTATTCTATGCTCAATTTAATTGGAGCACATTAGTAAAAGCCTATAAAAAATTAAAAGTAACTTTTGTTGAATTGCCTTTATATCCAAGTGTTCGTCGAGATTTAGCGATGTTGTTAGATAAAACCGTTAAATACGAACAATTAAAAGCGTTAGCATTAAACACCGAACGTAAATTATTAAAGGAAGTGAATTTGTTTGACGTTTACGAAGGCGAAAAATTAGGGAATAAAAAATCGTATGCTTTAAGCTTTATTTTACAAAGCGAAGATGCTACACTTACCGATAAGCAAATTGAAAAGGTGATGGAAAAGCTTATTGAGTCTTATAAGAGCACGTTTGGTGCCGAGCTTCGTTAATCAATTATCCTGCAGGGTACAACGGTTGTAGTAGTAACTGCAGTGGGTCCGCTTCCGCTGGTATTACTCGAAGTTATACTTTTTTTGTTACACTCGTCTACAAATGCTTGTGAGTCTTTTTTGGATCTGGTTTGGCTTGTCGATTTGGATACTGTTTGTCCCCAAGCGTCCTTGCATTCACAGGTTTTGGTAATATTTTTCCCACAAGAAAACAGCGCAATGATCGATAATAATGCAAGTGGTTTTCTCATACCATAAATATATTAAAAAAATAGAAAGCAGACAACGCAGACCTACATCACTAGTTAGTTGTGATATAAACCCACGCTGTCTGCAGCTAGATCTAGCTTCTTAAAAAATCTATGGTACCAAGCGTAGCGCTTTTTTGTACTTCCAGATTTTTGCTATAGTTGAGGATATTGTTGATACAAAAGTTAGATGGCTCATCTTGCTTTTGGTTGTCATTAAATAAAATCGCTTTTAGTTCTTTTTCTTCTTTCGCAATATTTAATGTATCAAATTCGAGAGTAAAGGTTTTTTGCATAGGCAGTTTTATTGGTTTTTTTTGAGTTTTTTGTGTGTGTTTAAAGCGTTAGTTATAGGAATAACGATGAGAGTTTGGTTTTATTGCAAGGGCCATGGTTTTTAACCAATTTTAGCCTGTTCATAAGCCTAAGGCCCGCATTTAAACCGCTTGATAACCATTATTTTGAGGGAATTCAATTATAGGTTGATATCTTAAATATAGGTATTGTATAATACCGTTCATTTTAGCCATTTGTGAAGAGGTTAGAATTTAGTACCTTTAAATAAGTGGAACCATCTAGTTCTTAATGTAGTATTTACAAGTTTAAAAAATAATTCCTATGAGATCAGCAAAATTTATTTTGGTATTCCTATTGTTTTCAACGGTAAATGCGCAACAACTACAGTTGGAATTGCAAAACGCTACCGTTATCCATGCGCCGGTAAAACTAAGTAATTCTGGGATGAAGTATTATTATTTGGATCATCAAGATAATTGGTCTGTGATACTACAAACTATGCAATTGAAGCTTTACAATTTGAACGGTACGCTTTTCAAGACAATGAATTTACCGCCGAAACCTGATCCTAACACCAGTATTTATGCTATATTTTACGTTTCAGAAACGCTTTTTGATACAGATTCTACAAATATTGAATATATGGTATGTTGGATTTGGGGCGCAAATAATACAACCAAAATTCAGGTAGTAAGGGAAGATGGAACAATTCTTTTGGACGAGATGGATGCAAACACAGTTGAGTTTTACACCACGGGAAAATATATTTCCGTATTCACCACTGATCAAGGTACAAAGATGCAGTTGGCCTATTCTTCAAATGGTGTCCCAATGGGATCTAAGATATTTACTTTACCAGGTCATTATCCTATAGGGATATCTCCTTCTGAAATGACTATAGGTAATGGATTTCAAGTATATCCTAATCCAAGTAGTGATGGTTTTAAAATTCGTAATGCCGCTAATGATCCAATGGACATAGAAGTTTATTCTATGGATGGAAAAAAAGTTGGGCTTGCAACCGTCAAGTCTGGTGAAAAAATTGAGGATCTGAAATTGTCGAGCGGGGAGTATATTATCAAAGCAACTGATAAAACTTCGAACAAGTCAGTAAGTAAAAAGATCATTATCGAATGATTTTGGATAAAAACCAAAAACCCCGCTATTAACGGGGCTCTGGCTCTCAAAAAACCAAAAACCTGGCGAGGTTTTTAGTTGCCCTTATACTAACTCGTAGTTTAGGGAGTATGGTTTAGACCTATTGATTGTCTAATTTATTTTTTAGATCGCTTAATGCTGAAATATCACCTAAGGTTGTTTTCTCAGTATTATCTTTCATCTTCTTTACAGCTTTTGATGTTGCATCAGAATCTGCTTTTTTAGTTGACTTATCAGTTTTTCTTACTTCGTCTTTTATCTCTTCATGTAAACGAGCGTGAGAAACAACAATGCGTTTTGCATCTTTACTGAATTCGATCACTTTAAATTCTGCTTTCTCTTCTGCTTTTAAACTTCCGCCTTCAGCTTTAGCTAAGTGACGGGCAGGACAGAAACCTTCAACACCATAAGGTAAACCAATGATAGCGCCTTTATCGTTAACGTTCATCACAGTTCCTTGGTGAATAGAATCTATTGTAAATACAGTTTCAAATACATCCCATGGATTTTCTTCCAATTGTTTGTGACCTAAACTTAAACGACGATTCTCGCCATCAATTTCAAGCACTACAACTTCCATCTTCTCTCCAACTTTACAGAATTCGCTTGGATGTTTTATTTTTTTGCTCCACGAAAGATCAGAGATGTGAACTAAACCGTCAACACCTTCTTCCAATTCAACAAACACACCAAAGTTGGTGAAGTTGCGAACTGTTCCTGCATGTTTGCTGCCTTTAGCATATTTCTCCATGATCATATTCCAAGGATCAGGAGTTAATTGTTTCATGCCTAAGCTCATTTTGCGCTCTTCGCGATCAAGGGTTAAAACAACTGCTTCAACTTCTTGTCCAATTTTTACGAACTCTTGTGCGCTGCGTAAATGTTGACTCCAGCTCATTTCACTTACGTGAATTAAACCTTCAACACCGGTAGTGATCTCAATGAAAGCACCGTAATCGTTTATCACAACTACTTTACCTTTTACTTTATCACCGATTTTAAGTTCGGTATTCAACGCTTCCCAAGGGTGCGGCGTTAATTGTTTTAAACCTAAAGCAATACGTTTTTTATCATCATCAAACTCAAGAATAACAACCTGAATTTGTTGATCTAATTTCACGATCTCTTCAGGATGATTGATACGGCCCCATGATAGATCAGTGATGTGGATCAATCCATCAACACCGCCTAGGTCAACAAACACACCGTATGATGTGATGTTCTTCACAGTTCCTTCCAACACTTGTCCTTTCTCTAATTTAGAGATGATATCGCGTTTTTGATTTTCAATTTCTGCTTCGATCAATGCTTTGTGCGATACAACTACGTTCTTGTATTCATTGTTGATCTTCACAACTTTGAATTCCATTGTTTTTCCAACAAACACATCGTAATCACGAATTGGTTTCACATCAATTTGTGAACCCGGTAAAAATGCTTCTATACCGAAAACATCTACGATCAAACCACCTTTTGTTCTGCATTTCACAAAACCTTTAATGATCTCATCTTTATTAAGAGCTTCGTTAACACGATCCCAACTTTTATTGGCACGTGCTTTTTTATGTGATAATACTAATTGTCCGTTCGCATCTTCTGCTGTTTCAACGAACACTTCGATCTTATCACCAATTTTAAGATCAGGATTATAACGGAATTCCGATAAAGGAACTACACCATCTGATTTGTAATTAATGTTCACAACAACTTCGCGGTTGTTCTTTGCTACAACAACACCTTCAATAATTTGAAGATCTGCAATTGTGCTTAATGAATTACTGTAAAGCGCATCTAGCTTTTCACGTTCTGCTGTGTCGTAATTGTTTTGCTTTTTTCCGATCGCATTCCAATCGAAATCCGGATTTCCTACTAAGGCTTTTTCTGCCATTTTTTTATTCTACTTGTATCAAATTTTATAAGGGAAAATTTGAGGGGTTTTACAATTTTGTTTATTCCGCTTTAACCCTTATTTAAAACGGGCTACAAATATAGGGGTTTATTGGTAACTCAGGTGTTGAAAACTAAGGATTTGTGATATTTTAAGATGTTGATAATCATTTAGTTAAATATTTTGTCAAATCAGCATTTCTAGTATAAATTTGTGGTGTGACCATAAAGATATCTACCGAAAATATTGAGATCTCTGTACGCGCATCGTACTTATCGGAGCATAGTATTCCTCGTGAGAATCATTATTTCTTTGTGTATTTTATTACCATCGAAAATAAAGGAAATTATGCGGTTCAATTACTAAGCAGACATTGGGATATTTTTGACAGCAATGGAGAAAAGCGCGAAGTAGATGGCGAAGGTGTTATTGGCGAAACTCCAATTATAGAACCCGGCGAAACTTACGAATACAATAGCGGTTGCAATTTACTTACCGATATAGGTTACATGAAAGGCTATTACAATATGAAACGTGTGATGGACTATAGTTTATTCAAAGCGGTTATTCCTCAATTCGATCTTGTAGTTCCTGCTAAACTCAACTAATCATTATTTAAACACCAAGACACCAAGGCACGGTTTTTTTTGATGCAACCGTGTCTCCGTGTCTTGGTGTTTTAAAAAAGGGCAAAAAAAGATCCGGTCTTTTAGAACCGGATCTGGAATTTCTGCTTAGAAAATTAATAATATATATATTATGCTAATTTTACGTTAATGGCGTTAATTCCTTTTTTACCTTCCTGGGTTTCGAAAACAACTTCGTCGTTCTCTTTAATTTTGTCAATTAAACCAGTTGCGTGAACGAAAATTTCTTGTCCACCGTCTTCTTTAATAAATCCGAAGCCTTTTGTAACATTAAAGAACTTCACTGTACCTTTTTTCATTGTTATTTAAATTAAAAGTGAGCCACAAATATATTATTTATTTAGTGTCAAAACAAATAAAACGCCTGTGTTTTAGGGGGTTTGAGCTCCCGATATTTATCGGGAGGTATATATACCACATAAACGGCTGAGTTTAAGCGTTTTTATACATTACCTCTTTTACCGCTTTTATGGTTCGAGCCACATTGGGTAAACTTGCCTCAATAAGCGTAGGGGCGTAAGGTAAAGGGGTATCGGCTGTTGTAACGCGTATAACCGGGGCATCCAAATAATCAAAAGCCTCTTTTTGTACTTTAAATGCAATTTCGCCCGATATACTTGCCAATGGCCAAGCCTCTTCAACCACTACTAAACGGTTGGTTTTTTTAACCGATTCAATAACGGTATTGTAGTCGATCGGACGTACAGTTCTGAGATCAATAACCTCAGCATTAATGCCTTCTTTTTCTAATTCAAGCGCTGCGGCCATTGCCACTTTTAATATTTTTCCGAACGAAACAATGGTAACATCGCTTCCTGCTTTTTTAATATCGGCAACACCAATTGGGATGATATATTCTTCTTCGGGAACTTCGCCTTTATCGCCATACATTTGCTCACTCTCCATAAAAATTACAGGATCGTTATCGCGAATAGCACTTTTTAATAAACCTTTTGCATCGTAAGGATTACTTGGAACAATAACTTTTAAGCCGGGACAATTAGCGAACCAATTCTCAAATGCTTGAGAGTGTTGTGAACTTAACATTCCCGCGCTTGCAGTAGGACCACGAAATACAATAGGAACATTATATTGTCCGCCGCTCATGCTATACATTTTTGCAGCGCTGTTAATGATCTGATCAATAGCAACCAAGCTAAAATTAAAGGTCATGAATTCAATGATGGGACGTAAACCGTTACTTGCAGCACCAACACCGATACCTGCAAAACCAAGTTCGGCAATAGGTGTATCTATCACACGTTTTTCGCCAAACTCTGCCAGCATGCCTTTACTCACTTTGTAAGCGCCATTATACTCGGCAACTTCTTCGCCCATTAAAAAGATAGTTTTGTCACGGCGCATTTCTTCGCTCATGGCTTCACGTAAGGCTTCCCTAAATTCAATTGTTCTCATTGTATAAGCTTAAATTGAGCATGCAAAGTACGTAAAATTTTAGAATCAAGCAATGTGAATTAACTACTTTGAAAGGAGTTTTTTGTATAGGATATCCATATCGTTTACAAGACGTTTATAGCTAAAACGCTCGTTGGCAAAGGCAATGCCGGCTTTGGCGTTTTTGTTTAGTGTTTCAAATTCTTCAACAGCTTTTAAAAGAAGCGTTTTAAATTCTTCATCTGTATGCGAAACAAAACCGCAATCTTTGTGTAAAATATCTTTTACGCCACCCACATTGGTGGTCACAATAAATTTTCCGGCAGCTTGCGCTTCTATCAAACTTACCGGAGTGCCTTCATTTTTTGAAGAAAGTGCCACAAGATCTGTTCCGGCTAAAACAAGATCAACTTCTTTTTGCCATCCAATAAAATCAAACACGCAATTTTTATCGGCGTTAGTACAAAAAACTAAATTCTTATTCTTTAAATAGCTTTCAAGGTATTGACGAGTTTCGCCATCACCAACTATTACAGCCTTTATTTTTTTGGAAGATCGTTTTGTGATATTCTCAATAGCATCAAAAAATAATTCGTGATTTTTTATTGGCGCTAATCTTCCAATGATGCTTATCACTAATTCGTTATCCTTTATCTTATACTTAGTTCTGAATTCTTTTCTTTTTTGTTCTTGGTTGGTTTGAAATTTCTCAAGATCAAAGCCTAAAGGCACCACATGAATTTTATCGGCGTCGGCAATTTTAAATGTTTCCGAAAGTTCTTTTTTAAGAAGTTCGCTATTGGTGACAATTGCTGTGCTTCTTTTAGCGAGATACCTTTCTACCTTTAAATAAAAAGCAGTTTTTAATTTCCCGAAATAATTATGAAATACATGTCCGTGAAATGTATGCACAATTACAGGAACTTTACACGAGATCGCGGCTAAGCGCCCAATTGCCCCGGCCTTGCTGGCGTGTGTGTGAACGATATCGGGTTTGTACTCTTTAATTAATCTTTTTATTTCCTTATAACTTTTATGATCTTTAATAAAGCTTAGTTCACGATTAAGATCTTTAATGATCACCGGTTTTAAACCCATCGAATCGGTAATGTGTAACGATGATGATTCGCCTTCTTCTTCGGGTCCGCCAATTAGTAATGTTTCGTATTCCGCAGGCAAATATTTACTTAAATAACTCACATTGTAAGTTATGCCTCCCAAATTAAAACGGTTAATGATGCGAAGTATCTTTGGCATTAGGCGATGTACTTTTTATTTTGAATATACCAGTTCTGAAAAACTATGAGCGCCCAAACTCTTGCGGCACTGTCGCCGGGATCATTTGAAAAAAGTTTTACTTTCAAACGTTCTACTTCAGTGTAATTAAATAATCCTTGCGAATTAACAAACGCTTTACTTAACCATTTGTTCTCAATTTCCGATCGCAATTCGGTATTTAACCATTTCCATAAGGGTAATTCAAACCCTTTTTTCTTTCGCGTAAACACTTCTTTCGGCAATAAATGCTCAAACTTCTTTCTTAAGATTATTTTTTGCTCGTTGCGGTTTATCTTTTCTTTTTTATCTAAGTTCAATGCGTAATTTACAATGCGGTGATCTAAAAACGGACAACGGATCTCTAAACCATTGAGCATACTAAACCGATCGCCTTTCACCAACATATCATCTTTAAGAACAACTTCAAGATCAAATGTATCTTCCAATGGAAATGAATGGAATGTTTTGCTGTGTTTAAATAATGAATTAAAATACGCTGAGCTTTGACGTTTTTTTAATAAAGCATTTGCCTCTTGTCCATCACACAATTGTGCTAAGAATTGTTGTTTCACTTTATCGCTGTGTCCAATCAATTTTTTGAACTTATCTATCTTTCGCGATTGGTTTTGTAATTTACCTTGTCGCGATTTTGGCATTAAATTAGTTAGCGGATGCATTGCCGAAGTAAGCATTTTACTTGTCCTGCTTTTTGAAAGTAAAATAGCTTTGTGTTTATTATAACCTTTAAATAATTCGTCGGCACCATCACCGCTAAGTGCAACCTTCACGTGTTTTTTTGTAAGCTTACTAAGTAAATAAACATTAAGAGCAGATGAATCAGCAAATGGTTCATCAATGCTACTTAGGAAAGGATGAATGTTCTCCAAAAAATCGGTATTGCTTAATTTAAATTCGTGATGATGTGAGCCAATATGTTTTGCAACTGACCTAGCATTATCTGTTTCATCAAAAAAGGGTTCATCTTTGAATCCAATGCTAAATGTGTGAATATTTTTGTGATGTTGTTTGGCTAAAGCAGAAATAATAGACGAATCAATTCCGCCGCTCAAAAAACTTCCAACAGGAACATCTGCATTCAATCGTAATTTCACGGCGTCGTTCATTAATTCAAAAAGATCTGAAGAAGTTTTGG
Organism: Sphingobacteriaceae bacterium; assembly: GCA_023251775.1. Classification (GTDB taxonomy): domain Bacteria; phylum Bacteroidota; class Bacteroidia; order B-17B0; family Aurantibacillaceae; genus Aurantibacillus. The sequence goes on from JAHEYC010000016.1 coordinate 19,600, forward strand.
TTTTTTTTTCTTCGAACCAATTTTCCTTGATCATCTTTCCATTTTTGATCTTGATGTAATAACCAGGCTCTAATTGATGTATATTCTTAAAAATACTTTCATGTCCGGCACAATAGTTCAAACGGAGGTAGGAATACAATTGTTCGTGATTTATTTCTTGTGGCCCGCATAATTCCAAAAGAGGCTTTAATTCGGAAGCAAAACAAAATTTCTCTTCGTCTTTGTAGTAGTAAAGTGGTTTAATTCCCAGTCTGTCGCGGCCAATAGTAAGTTCTTTTTGTGTTTGGTTATAAAAAGCAAAGGAAAAAAAGCCGTTTATAGAGTTGAGGAATTTTAGATCAGTGTTGGTTTGAAGCAAACGATGCATCACTTCTACATCGCCCGTGGTCTCAAGCTTTCCGAGGTTTTGCTTCAAAGTTTTATAGTTGAACAATTCCCCATTAAAACACAAGTGATCTTTGTTTTTGATAAAAGGTTGATCGCTGGCATGCGAAACATCAAGGATGCTCAACCGTGTGTGAAAAAGAGTGCCATTCTCAATAATGCTGTAGTTTTGATGATCTGGTCCGCGATGGGCAAGTGTTTTGAGCACTTCTGCAGTATCGCTAAACTTTTTTTCAATTTTCGGGTCTAAGTACAGTATGCCGGCTATTCCACACATTTTGTGTAAAAATAAACCCTTTGGGTTTAATAAAAAATATTTATTTTAGTAGTCTGTTAATTGAAACTTAGAAAACACATATTAGTCACTTTATTTTCGGCATTCGTCTTTTGTTTTTACTCACAGAACCTCGTTTTCAGGCACATTACCAGCGACAATGGTCTCTCCACTAATTTAGTTAATTGCATTTATCAGGATAGTAAGGGGTTTATGTGGTTCGGAACTCAAGAAGGACTGAATAGGTATGATGGGTATAAAATAAAGATCTACAAGCACGAACCTAACAATAGCAACTCTCTTTCTTATTCAGAAGTGAACTGTTTAATTGAGCTTAATAATAATACCATGTTAGTTGGTACTCCCAACGGTGTAAACTTCTTGAATTTGACCAATGACAGTATTTATCGTTTGATATTTGATACAAAAGATTACAATGCCAAGATCAATCATGTCAACATAATTAAAAAAATAAGTGAAAACGAAGTTGCAGTTGGAACTCGCAATGGGATAATAATTTGCAATGTAATAACAAAGAAATTTGATTTTTACGAATTTACCATCGACGATGAAGTAGTGGTTAAGGATATTATTGTGGAAGCTGAAAGATTATTGATCGCTACACAAAAAAAAGGACTTTGGTCGTTTGGTTTAAAAAACAAAAAGTTAGCCAGGATCACTTTTACAGATGATGATAAAGTTTCAGAGGGAATATTGGGGCTAGAGACGTTGAACAGAATGAATGTTTATGCAGGGCAACTTTATTTGGCTACCGAAGGTGCGGGGGTGTTTAAGGTAGATCCTTCAACATTTAATATTGTTAAGCAAAGAAAATTTAAAGTAAATTACAATGATAGGAATTATGTAAAAGATTTTATTATCAAAGAAGGCATTGCGTATTGTGCAACCGGAAGCGGATTTATAACTTACAATATTCTTACTGAAGATACAACTGTTTATGTAAAGATCCCTGAGAATCCAAACTCGATCAGCGACAATAAGATCATGTCGGTTTTAGTAGATAATAATGATAATGTTTGGTTAGGGACTTATTTTGGCGGAGTAAACGTTTCATTTAAGAGCTCTCAGAAATTCGTTGGTGCTTCGAAGTACAAATTGAACTATTACAAAAACCTATTCTTAACTTATCAGGATATTCAAGGGAATGTTTGGTTGTGCGGAGATAGGGAATTAAAAATGCTTCCTGTCCGTCAAAATGAATTTAAGTCATATAAAGACATCATTGGAAATTTTGATGCGTTATGTTTATACCAAGAATCTCATAATATATATTGGTTTGGAACGTATGGCGACGGATTAAAAAGATATGATGCCTCTACTGGCAAGGTTACGCAATTTCTCTCTAATGCAAACGGAGGTACAGTACTTTCGATCATACAGGTCGATAATTATCTACTTATCGCTGGCTTTGGCGATGGATTATTTAAGCTTGATCTAAAGAGTAATGAGATAAGACAATATTCAACCGCTGACGGGTTGAAGAATGCAAATATCACTAATCTCTTCCTTGACAAAAAAAACACGATATGGGTATTGACGGATGGTGGAGGAATGTATAATATTGAGAATTTTTCAAAGACAAACGGGAAATTTGAAATAATCAAACATCACTTAACTAATTTAAAAGAGCCAAGTATTCCGTCGGATGTTGTTTATTGTATCAATCAAGATAATAACAACAACCTTTGGTTTGGAACAAATAGCGGTTTGTCAAGATACGACGGAAAGGTATTTAGAAATTTTTACGAAGGCGATGGCTTAGCAAATACATTTATCTATTCTATTTTAAAGGATAGCACGGGAAGGTTTTGGATGAGCACCAATAAAGGGATCACCGCATTTAATCCAACGGAATCTAATAAGCCATTCTTTAAAAATTATACTTTGAAAGATGGGTTAACTAATAACGAACATAATATTGGTGCAGCAAGTGCATCTGCAAGGGGTAATATATTATTTGGTGGAACAAATGGATATAATATTTTCCGTCCAAGTCAAATAAAGGATAATTTACACGTTCCACCAGTGTATGTTGTTTCTTATAAACGTTCGGGTAAAGACATTCCTATTGATACAAACCTCATCTATAAAAAGCACATTAAGCTTAGTTGGCGAGAAAATTATTTCCAATTGGAGGTAGTTGCGCTTGATTTTATTGATCCTGAAAAAAATCTTTTCAGATATAAATTGGAAGGCTATGATAAAGATTGGTCGGAACCAAGCAATGTTCGCTATATCTCTTACACCGAATTACCCGGAGGAACTTATACTTTAAAAATAAAAGCGAGTAATAGTGATGGTGTTTGGAATGAGGATCCTTACGAACTTATTATTACTATAGTTCCGCCTTTTTGGAAAACAACTTGGTTCTATATTGTAGTTGTAATTGTTGGTACAGGTTTGGTAGTATTATTTACACAATGGCGCACCCGTAAGATCAAGGAAGAAAATAAGATCCTTGAGAATAAAGTTGCAGAACGCACGAGAGAGTTGGCCGAAAAAAATAGGGATATTACAAGTAGTATTGAGTATGCTAAAAGGATCCAAGAAGCGATATTGCCTTCAAAAGATTTTATTTTCTCAAAACTAAAACAAGCATTCATTCTTTATAAACCTAAAGATATTGTGAGTGGTGATTTTTATTGGTTTGGTGAAAAAAATGGATGGAAGATCTTCGCTGTGGTAGATTGTACAGGCCATGGTGTACCGGGTGCATTCATGAGTATGATAGGTCATAACCTCATGCATCAGATCATTCAGGAAAAAGGCATTACCGATCCAGGCGAGATCTTGAATAGTTTGCACAAGGGGGTTCAAGAATCATTGAGACAAGGAAACAACGAGATAAATACAAATGACGGGATGGATGTGTCCATTATCGCTTTAAATAACGATAATAAAACAACAGTTTGGGCAGGGGCTAATCGACCGCTGGTGATCATATCGAATGATGGAGAATTCTCTAAGATCGATGGTAATAAGTATCCAATAGGAGGTTCACAATTTGACATTAAGCGAGAGTTCACAACGAAAACGATCGAGGTGAATAAACCTTCCATGGCCTATTTATCCTCAGACGGTTATGCCGATCAGTTTGGCGGAAATAATGGAAAAAAATTCATGGTGCGACGTTTCTATGATCTGTTATTGGAGATTCATTTAAAGGATATGGACTCGCAACGCGAATTGTTAAATAAGGCATTTGAGGATTGGAGAAACGATCACGAACAGATAGATGACGTTTTGGTTGTTGGTGTTGCTTTATAAAAAAAAAGTACTATTTTTGTGTATAAATCAGGTGGTTTTAAACCTTTTAGTTTTTTAACCATCAAATTAATAAAAACATGAGATCAATAAAATTAATATTCCCCGTAATGGTTGCAGCAACCATTACCTTCACTTCTTGTCACAAAAAGGAAACAGTTGAAGTTGATAACGAGACCCAATCAGTGGTTGATAATGCCATTGCAGAACAAGAATTCATGAGCATGGTTCCCGCCGCAAATAGTGTTGCTATTAAAACAAAAGGAACCGGCGCAGATGCAAATAAGTCGAGCGTTATGCCTTCCCCTTGCGATTCGTTGCATTATATCTCTGGGGACACAACGTTCACTAACCTTCTTAATCCTCCAACTTTTTCAATGAGTTTATATAGTACAGGACCAAACAGTTGTACTCCAATTCCTGATGGCAAGATTCGTGATGGTCTTCTTTTTGTAACATTGCATGGAAGAGTAAAAACTGTAAATAGTTTTATGGTTTTTAAATTACAGAATTACAAAGCGGCGAACATCGATCCAACTAAAAAGATCACTTATTCATGTGATAGTATAATAGTTAAAACCCTAGTTAATAATCCTGTCACTAAGATCCGAGAATTCAATATCAAGATCATTGGCGGAAAATGCGTTGGCCCAACCAATAATTGGACAACTCTTTATTCTACCGATAGAACCATTAGGCATAACATGTTAACTGATGATACATGGATATGGGGTACTTCAAGTGGCACGAACCGTTTGAACAGAACGTTCACTGTTGATGTTCCTGCTAGCCAACCATTAGCAAAACACAAGATTTGCCAATTCATTTCTTCAGGTATCCTTAACTTAACACCTAACGGCTTCAAGACACGGACTGTTGATTATGCCAGCGGAACAGGTGGAGATGTTTGCGACGACGACGCAACCTTCTCGGTAAATGGAAATACAGTTGCATTTAAATTAAAATAAGGCGATATATCCACACTGAATGGTAGAGGTTTTTGAGATATATGAAAAAATGGAACGCAATAACATATTGCTTTCATTCAAAGGAGAAGTTACCTCAGACCTTCTAACCTCTATACTCCAAATAATGGAGAATAAAATGGTTGACCTTCAAGAAGAGCCTAAGATGAAGAAGAAGGTATACAATGTTCTTGTTGAGTGTCTACAAAACCTTTATCATCATATGGATGAAGTGCCCGATGCAAGGGAACAAAAGTTAAAATCGGCCATTTTTATGATCGGAAAGCTCGAAAGCCTTTATACCATCTTTACCGGGAACTATATTTTAAATGAGAATATCGCAGGTTTAAAAGGTAGATTAGATAAGGTTAACTCTTTGAATAAGGAAGAGCTAAAACACTACTATAAGGAAGTATTGAATAATGGGGAGATGTCGCTTAAAGGCGGGGGTGGTTTAGGAATGATAGATATAGCCCGAAAAACGGGTGAAAAAATTGATTATAATTTTTTGGAAATTAACGATAAAATATCTTTCTTTACGCTCAATATTAAAGTAACTACACAAAATTAATATAAATAACTATGGATAATTACAAAATAGAAGGTTCGCCAAAAACACCATCAATTACGTTTGATCTTGGAAGTGGCGTGTTGGAAATTAAAGGGCGTTCTATCCCTGAGAATTCTATTGAATTCTACAAACCTTTGGTTGACGCTTTAGATAAGTATTCTTCTTCATCTAAGCCGGCTACAACTGTGAATGTTCAGTTAGAGTATTTTAATACTTCTTCTTCAAAATGTATACTTGATGTTTTCAAGAAATTGGAGAGCATTCACAAAGGCGGTAGCGCTGTTACAATTAACTGGCACTACGAAGAAGATGATGAGGATATGCTAGAAGCGGGTGAAGATTACCAAGCTATCATCAACGTACCATTTAAAATGGTAATGGTTAACGAGTAATTTTTAACCTAATTAAATAAAATTCCCCCTCTAAAAGCAAGCGTTTTTAGAGGGTTTTTTGTTATATTTGTACCCTTAATTTTTTAAATCATACTATGTCGAAGATCACCGAAATTTTAGGTTCAAAGGCTGATGGATTATTGAGCCATACTTGCAAGACCATCACTAAAGACCAAATTCATTTACCCGGTTCTGATTTTGTTGATCGCATCTTCTCGATCAGTGATCGTAATCCTCAGGTTTTAAGAAGTCTTAACCAGCTGTACAATACAGGCCGTTTGGCTAACTCGGGATACATGAGTATTTTACCGGTTGATCAAGGTGTAGAACATAGCGGAGGCGCTTCTTTTGCCCCAAATCCTATGTATTTTGACAGCGAGAACATAGTTAAACTTGCCATAGAAGGCGGTTGCAATGCCGTGGCTTCAACTTATGGTGTTTTAGGTTCGGTTGCTCGCAAATATGCTCATAAGATCCCATTTATAGTAAAGATCAATCATAACGAATTCCTATCATATCCTAACCGCTATGATCAAATAATGTTTGGAACCATAAAAGAAGCTTGGAACATGGGCGCAACAGCCGTTGGAGCTACTATTTATTTTGGTTCGCCCGAATCGGGACGCCAAATAGTTGAGGTAGCAAAGGCTTTTGAAATGGCGCATGAATTAGGAATGGCAACGATTTTATGGTGCTATACTCGCAATAATTCCTTTAAAAAGGATGGAGTGGATTATCATACTGCAACAGATCTCTCTTCTCAGGCTAATCATCTGGGCGTCACTATCCAAGCAGATGTTATTAAACAAAAACTTTCCGATAAGAATGGTGGTTATACAGCCTTAAATTTTGGCAAAACTCACGCTAAAGTGTATTCAGAATTAACCACCGATCATCCAATAGATCTTTGTCGTTACCAAGTTGCAAATTGTTATATGGGACGTATGGGTTTAATTAATAGCGGAGGAGAAAGTAAAGGCGCAAGCGACTTGGCCGAAGCAATTGAAACTGCGGTAATTAATAAACGTGCAGGTGGACAAGGGTTAATAAGTGGACGTAAAGCTTTCCAAAAGCCAATGAAAGACGGGATAGCACTTTTAAATACTATCCAAGACGTTTATTTAGACAAAACGATAACTATAGCTTAACAAGAAACTAGCTAACTAGAAACCAGAAACAAAAAAAGATGGGTTGGTTCAAACGATTAAAAGAAGGAATTACAACAAGCACTACCGAGAAGAAGGAAACTCCTGAAGGATTGTGGTATAAATGCCCTTCGTGTAAAAAGATAAATACAGCTCAAGATCACTCAGCACATAAATATGTATGTCTCGAATGTGGACACCACGAACGCATATCAAGTAAAGAATATTTTGAGATCATTTTCGATGATAATATGTTCACCGAACTGCACGAAAATTTAGTGAGTGGCGATCCACTCGAATTCACCGATACAAAAAAGTATACTGATCGTTTAACTGATACCATTAGGAAAACAGGATTAAAGGATGCATTAAGAAGCGCTTATGGTAAAGTAAACGGTGAGGACCTTGTTGTTTGCTGTATGGATTTTACATTCATTGGTGGTAGCATGGGAAGTGTAGTAGGAGAGAAGATAGCACGCGCCATTGATTTTTGCATCAAAACAAAAGCACCTCTATTGATAATTTCTAAAAGTGGCGGCGCTCGAATGATGGAAGCAGCATTTTCTTTGATGCAGATGGCAAAAACCTCAGCAAAATTAAGTCAATTAGCACAAAATCATTTACCTTATATCTCTTTATTAACCGATCCAACTACAGGTGGTGTTACCGCCAGTTATGCAATGCTTGGCGACCTTAATATAGCTGAACCAAATAGTTTAATTGGTTTTGCTGGTCCTCGGGTTGTGAAAGAAACCATTGGCAAAGACCTTCCAAAAGGGTTTCAAACTGCCGAATTTGTTTTAGAACATGGATTCATTGATAAGATCCTTCCACGAACGGAATTAAAGGATAGATTAAGTTCTATTTTAAAAATGTTGAAGAACTAATAATTCAATCTTTCGGTAATTCGGTTATTTTCTTGTTCTGACCTCTTTTGCAGGATCACTTATTAAAAATAGTCCTTCATTTATAAATGTACTTCAACAGTACATTGATTACTAATGTGTTATAAATAAGTATTTTAGTTATTTATAACAAGTATAAATTAAAGGTTTTAACAGATGAGTGTGTACAATTGAAAGATGAAAGAGGTCATGTTATTTGGAGGCGACCCCTATTTTTCATACTTTTGTTTCAAATCTGCTTAAAGCAAATTTAATTAACCAAAAAAATAGATATGAAGAAATCAGTTCTCATTGTACCAGCATTGTTTATGTCAATGTTTACGTACGCCCAGGGGTCACACAGCGTTGCCTGTACAAGTGACGATCCTGTTTTAAACAGAAAAGGACATGCCATTTTACCAAAAGCAGGTGATATTGCTTTAGGGTTTAATGCTATTCCTGCTCTTGACCTTATGTTCAACTCATTACGTTATGTAAGTATCATGGGTAACAGTGCTCCGGCTGCAGTTAACCAAGCTTCTGTAACAAATCAGTATGTTCAAGGTTCTAACAATCAAATTGTAGGTAAGTACTTCTTGACAGACAAAACAGCGATCCGCGTAAAAGTTGGATACAATACTTTGTCAGGTTCAATGGTTAACCGTGTACAAGATGCTGAGGCAATGTACAAGGCAACTTTAGGAACTGCAGAAGATATTGCAGCTGCTTCTTTGATCCGTGTTGAGGATAAATTGAAGTATGCAAAAACTAACATCTTAGTTACTGCAGGATATGAAATGAGAAGAGGATACCGTCGCCTTCAAGGTGTTTACGGTGCTGAGGTAGGAATTGGCGGAACTTCAGCTCATCAAAGCGTAACTTATGGTAATGCTTTCTCTGACGTTTATTCTGTTCAGTATACAACTAACTTCAACTCCTTCGCTACAGCTAACCAAACACCTGTGAGCGGTAGAACAGTTAGAAATCTTTTCACAAAAGAAAGAGGTGGTATACGTTTTGGTGTTAGAGGATTTGTTGGTATCGAATATTTTGTGTTCTCTAAAATATCGGTAGCTGCAGAATACGGATGGGGTTATTCAATAACAACCAGAAGAGGCGCAAAGTCTACTCAAGAGGTTTTTGTTAACGGCCAAAATGGTCCTTCTGTATTCCAAGAAGAAGTTAACGCAGATAACTCTGAAAAAACAAAAGGTTTCTCAGTTGATAATAACGCAGGTAACATCTTCTCAATGAATAATACATTGGGTGGTAACACTAACTTAGGTGGTGGTGCCGGTGCAATTATGTTGATATTCCATTTCTAATCCAATAAACCAAATAAATAAAATAATAAACAATTTAATATAAAAGTCATGAAAAAATCATTATTAGCTCTTACTCTTCTTACAGCGGTGTTCTTCTCGTGTAAGAAAACAACCACAACCGATTTTACTGCTACTGACGTTACGGGTACTACAACAGTTAAAGGTGTTTGTACTAGAAACGTTATTACTCCTAATGGAGCAGGCGGATGGATAAACACTAGCCAAATTCCTGCTGTTGGTGTTTCGGTTCAAATTAAAGTTAACAAAAATCAATTATATCCTGCTTCAATTGCTCAAGGTGCAGATGTTTATTCAGCTGTTACAGGTACAAATGGTGCTTGGGCTATGTCGGTTAAATCAAATGCAACTGGCGTTCAAGGTTATGTTACAATAACTGGATTCAACGGTACTCAAGATACCATTATTAATGGCGTAACAAAAATGGGTTTATACGCGAATTATTTTGGTACAACTCCCGGAAATACAACTTTCCTTATGGGAACTACCTTTGATTTTGGTGTATTCAACTTTATCGCAACAAACTTAACTTCAAATCCTAACAACATTATGATAGGAAGTGCAATGGTTTCAGGTTCAGTTAGTGCTCGTCACATCTTAAAAGCACGTACTACAGGAACAGCAGCTGCTGTAGCGTTTGGCTTTACAAATATTGCTATCCCTGCAGGTACTACTGTTTATATGTCGTTTGACAAAGATCCTACGATCTTAGCTCCAAAAATGTATCAAACAACTACAAATGCTAATGGAGGTTATTCATTTGCTTCTTTCCCAACAGTTGCTTTAGGAACTGCAGGTTTCAACCAAAATGCTACTATTTGGGTTGCTGACTTAGCAGATGATCAAGACAGCGTTGAAACCATTAATGGTGGAGCCGGAACTGTGATATTTAGTAAGCCTGGTGTTTTTGGAAATGTTGGAACTTTCCAAAATGCGTTATACAATAACGAGATCAGAAATGCTACTAATATGGCAATGAATACATTTACTGCAAACTAATTTTGTTTTAAGAATATAATTTAAAAAAGGCTCCGTTTTAACGGGGCCTTTTTTTATTTAGAGGTTGTTTTGGAAAGAAATTGGGTATTTTTTAAAATATCAAGTGTAAAGTGGTATGCAAAGTCTACGATCTCGTTTATTTTAGAGGTATCAAACATTCCAAACCTACTCATATCGTTCGGTGCAATAAAGAGATCACACAATGCAGATTTTTCGGTAATACTGCTGCTTAAAGCCATATGAAAACTCCTGTCCATCATATCTTTTAAATGAAGATGTTCCAATTTTGTGCTAAGATGGTTAACATAGCTTCCAATTAATAGATCACATTTATCTCTAATAATGCTTACAGGAAAATTATCCGTGAGTCCTCCGTCAAGGTAAAAGGTATTGTTGATCTTCACAGGCTCATATATCATAGGGATGCACGATGAAGCCATAACAGCCTTTGAAAGAACACCCGAAGAAAAGTAAATGGGCTTGCTTTCGATCACGTTTGTTGCACAAACATAAATGGGGATCTTCAAGGATTCAAAGTTATCTCCGGGAATATGTTCGAGAATAAGATTTTCAAGGGCCTTCATATTAAATATTCCGGCCTTACCAAACTGCATATTCTTTAGCGCGAAAAATCCGGTTTTCCTTGCAATTCGTATGATGTTATCAACGCTATAGCCTGCTGCATAAAATGTCGCTACCATCGCGCCTGAACTTGTTCCAGATATGATATTAGGCTTAATACCGTTTTCCTCTAGAGCCCTTATCACACCAAGATGTCCAAACCCTCGTGCGCCGCCGCCCGAAAGCGTTAAACCTATTTTCTTTTTATCCACCATCTCAAAAAAAAACCTGCCTCAAATTGAAACAGGTTTAACTAATTTATTGATAACACTATTTAGCAGCTTCCTTAGCGGCTTTAATTTTAGCTTTAATATTGTCTGTAGTTAATGAACCCGGACGTTCTATTGGCGATGCTGTTGCTCTATCCCAAATTAAACTTGCTAATACTCCTAAGGCACGACTCACTCCAAACAATACTGTATAAAAATCATACTCATGCATTCCGTAGTGAACTAATAAGGCACCCGAATGGGCATCCACATTTGGCCAAGGATTTTTGATCTTACCTGTGCCTTCTAAAATTGGAGGTGCAACTTCGTATATCATTTGTACGATCTCGCAAATATCATCGTGCTTAATGTAGGTTCTGTAAAAATCTTGTTGAGCAGCAAAACGCGGATCGGTTTTACGCAATACCGCATGACCATAACCAGGAACAACTTTTCCTTCTGCCAACGTTTTTTTAATGTACTCTGCAATTTGTTCTTTAGTCGGTAATCCACCACCTAAAGTTTCTTTCAGTTCCATGATCCAACTTAATACTTCTTGATTTGCAAGTCCGTGTAAAGGCCCTGCTAAACCATTCATACCTGCAGCAAATGCCAAATAAGGATCTGCTAAAGCAGAACCAACTAAATGCGTAGTGTGCGCCGAAACATTTCCTCCTTCATGATCAACGTGAATGGTAAGATACAAACGCATTAAACGTTTCATATCAAATGCTTCAAAGCCTAACATGTGTGCAAAATTCGCTGCCCAATCTAATTTATGATCTGGTTCAATATGAACTCCGCCTTTGTATTTGCGACGATAGATATATGCCGCGATCCTTGGTAAACGCGCGATGAGGTTCATCGAATCTTCATACACATAATCCCAATATTCTTTTTTATTTATTCCTTTTGAATACGCTTTTGCAAACACACTTTCGGTTTGCATGGCCATAACACCGATAACAAATTGTGTCATTGGGTGTGTATCCGGCGGTAATTTTTCAATAACGTCAAACACATGTTTAGGTACGTTATTACGTTTTGTCCATTCGGTAGTGATAAATGTTACGTCATCTTGCGTAGGTAATTCACCAACTAACATCAAATAAAATATGCCTTCAGGTAATGGTTCAGTTCCGCCGGGTGCTTTTGGTAATTGTTTACGTAATTCAGGAATAGAATATCCTCTGAAACGAATTCCTTCTTCTGGATCCAAACGCGAAGTTTCGGTAACCATGCCCACCATACCACGCATACCTTGGTATACCTGGGCTACAGTGATCTCACCTAATTTAAGATCGCCATGATTCTTTACAATATCTTTGATCTCGGCCGACAGAACTTCTGCCTTAGCTTTGAACTTCTCTTTTAACTTGTCCATAGAAATAGGAATTAACTCCTGCTAATTTAATGAGTGTGTTTAAAATAAACTAATATTAAAGCCTATTTTATTAAGGGGATTCTAAAAATTGCTTTTTTGTCGTTGAACTTCGTTTTAAAAATGCTCATTTACGTCAGTAAACTGCGCTTTTTAAAACTCGTTCGCCTAAAAAAATCTAATTTTTAGAACCCCTTAAGAGACTACTTTAGAAACTTGAAAGAATCCCCTATAAAACGGGCTGTTCCGCCCAGTTGCTCCTCAATTCGCAAAAGTTGGTTGTATTTAGCTATCCTGTCGGTGCGACTGGCAGAGCCTGTTTTTATCTGTCCGCAATTAAAAGCAACTGATAGATCGGCAATTGTAGTATCCTCTGTTTCGCCGCTCCTATGGCTCATTACAGAGGTATAACTGTTATTATGAGCTAATTGAACCGCATTTACCGTTTCGGTCAACGTACCAATTTGGTTCACTTTTACGAGAATAGAATTAGCAACACCTTTTTCGATGCCTTTTGCAAGGAAATCAACGTTTGTTACAAACAGATCATCACCCACTAATTGCGTTGTAGAACCTATTTTATCGGTGAGTAATTTCCATCCTGCCCAATCATCTTCGGCGCATCCGTCTTCAATTGAAAGAATAGGATATTTTTTACGCCATCCCGCCCAATAATCCACCATTTGTGCGGCGGTTAATTTATCGCCGGTAGATTTTTTGAAATGATATACTTTTTGATCGGCTAAATAAAATTCGGATGCTGCTGCATCAATAGCAATATAAATATCTTTTCCTGCTTTGTAGCCGGCTTTGTCAATGGCTTGCATCACAGCTTTAATAGCATCTTCATTATTTTTAAAATCGGGCGCAAATCCTCCTTCATCACCAACATTGGTACTCATTTTTTGCGCTTTTAGAACCGCTTTTAAATGATGAAATACTTCGGTACCCATTTGTAAAGCCTCACTAAAACTTTCGGCACCAACAGGCATGATCATGAATTCCTGAAAATCGATACCATTATCGGCATGTGCTCCACCATTTAAAATATTCATTAAAGGAATTGGAAGCGTATTTGCGTTAACTCCTCCAATATAACGGTACAAAGGTTGGCGACATTCCTCAGCGGCAGCTTTTGCAACTGCTAAAGAAACACCCAAAATTGCATTGGCACCAAGATTAGCTTTGTTCTTTGAACCATCCAATGCAATTAATGCCGCATCAATGGCACTTTGATCAAAAATATATGAGCCCTTTAAATGTTCGCGAATAACGCCATTCACATTATTCACCGCTTTTAAAACGCCTTTGCCCATATAGGTCTTTTTATCATTGTCTCTCAACTCAACGGCCTCATGACTACCAGTGCTCGCTCCTGAAGGAACTGCAGCCCTTCCTAAAATACCGTTCTCGGTAATTACATCAACCTCAATAGTGGGGTTTCCTCTTGAATCTAATATCTGACGAGCAACAATTGAATTTATATACGACATAGGGATTGAAAATTATGAGGCAAAATTAAGGTTTTTGAGAAATAAGGGAAATAAATGTTATGAGTATTTTATCGTATTTATCAAAGCTTAACAAGGGTGTTTGCATTTTTTAAGAAGGCGCTTTTATCAAAATTTGCTTGTTTAAAACATAGAGTCCATGCTAATTTAGCATTAGTTCTATCCTTTATCTTCGCTAGATGCAGCATCCTCTCAAAACTCTGGCCGCACTAGCCTCGCTTTTTCTTATTTTGGGCTTAATGGCTTTTGTTTATCCTAAGGAAGGGATAAGTATGGGTGAAGGAATAGTTCTTAAATTTCCGCAACTCGCCGAATTGCTTCAGCAAAAACACAGCAAAAAAGATATTTCAAAAATTTTGGAATTGGCGGATAAGATCAACGCCAACGATTCTATTGCTGCATTAGATTCTCTTCAAACAAAAGATACGGTTGCCATTAAACTCATCAATACCATTCAGTTTCGTAATAAAGCTTCTTTAGATGCATTTTTTGAAGCACTATCAACCATGAAAAGCGATCCAAAAAGTATTCGTGTATTGCATTATGGCGATTCGCAAATTGAGTGCGATCGCATAACCGATTACTTGCGCATGAAATTACAATCGCAGTTCGGAGGAAATGGTCCTGGTTTTGTTTCACTCATGCCTATTTCGCAAAGTGTAACCAATAAGGTTGTGAATGGTTATGGTTGGGAGAGATATCAAACATTTACGGCAAAAGATAAACGCGTGAAACATAATAATTACGGATTTACAGGAGGTTTTACACGTTTTATAGCTTACAAAACGTTAAGCGATACTAGCGTTGCTGTTTCAACAAATGTTTCCATCAGCACAACAAAATTAGCAGGGACAAATAATTTGGGCTATAAGAAAATAAAATTATTCTATGGTGGTGCCCAAGCAAAAACATGGTGCGAGTTTTATGATGGTCCGGCATTAAGCAGCGCCGATAGTTTGAATCAAGGAGGAAATTTTAATATCAAAGAATTTAGTGTGGCAAATGGTTCATCATCGCACGAATTTAAATTCAAAGGAAAAGATAGTCCCGATTTTTATGGTTTGTCGTTAGAATCTGAAACAGGAGTTTATGTAGACAATAT
Organism: Sphingobacteriaceae bacterium; assembly: GCA_023251775.1. GTDB lineage: Bacteria > Bacteroidota > Bacteroidia > B-17B0 > Aurantibacillaceae > Aurantibacillus. The sequence goes on from JAHEYC010000016.1 coordinate 34,666, forward strand.
TCCGCAACGTGGAAGTTCAGGAACTTTTTTTCAACACATTAATTTTACCCAACTAAAAAACTTTTACGATCATTTAAATGTGAAGTTGATCATTTTGCAATATGGTGGTAATGCTTTACCGTCATTAAAAACTAAAGAAAATGTGGCCAACTTCGCCAGTTTCTTTAACGGACAAATTGCCATTATAAAAAAAGCAGCGCCCGGTGTAAGCATTTTATTTATTGGTCCTGCCGATATGGGTGTAAAAGACGGAACTGATTATGTTACACATCCAATGCTCGAAGAAACACGAAATGCATTAAGAGATGTTGCTTTTAATAACGGCTGCGCATTTTTTGATATGTACGATTGCATGGGCGGAGCAAATAGCATGAGTAGTTGGGTGGATGAAAAATTAGCGGCAACAGATTATATTCATTTTAGTCCGCAAGGCGCACGAAAGATCGCAACACTTTTGTATTCATCATTAATGGCGAATTATAATAATTATTTAAAAACAAAACCTAAGAAGTGAAAAAATTACTTGGAATACTATTAGGGATTTGTTTTGTGCAATTCGTTACCGGACAATCGGCGGTTGGAACTTATTCGTTCATTAAATACGAAGAGAATAGATTAATGTTTGATAAGGATAGTTCGTCGTTCATGGAGCTATTCAAAAAAATGAATGAGGTGAATGGGGGAGATATCAAAAAACTTACGATCGCTCATATTGGCGGATCGCATGTACAGGGCGGAACATGGAGTAATACATTTTTAGAAGGCTTTCAGCAATCGTTCAATGTGCAGGGTGGAGGATATTTTGTTTTTCCTTATAAACTTGCCAAAACAAATTCACAACCATATGCCAGAAGTTTTGCTTCGGGCCATTGGAAAAAATGCCGATGCGTTCAAAAAGATTTTTGTTTGCCTTTAGGGATGAATGGCATGAGCGTTAGTACGAATGATAGCGCATGCGTGTTTGGTGTTGCTTTAACCAATAAAGCGGTTTGTCGAAAATTCAATTCGGTAAAAGTGTATCACAATTTCAATTGCAGTTTTGAATTGAATTGTAATATGCATGTGAATAAAGAGGATTGCAAAGACGAAGGCTATACCGTTTTTGAATTTGACGAATTATTAGATTCAGTTGTTTTTTATATGCATAAGGCAGATACCGTGGCAAAGGATTTTACTTTGTATGGATTTTCATTGGAAGATAAAACATCTTCGGGTTTTTATTTAGCAGGATTAGGTGCAAATGGCGCTTCAAGTAATTCATTTTTGCGTTGCAATTTTTTCGTATCACAACTAAAGACAATCAAACCCGATCTTGTAGTAATTTCTTTAGGCGTGAATGATGTTCAAGGAAAAGGATTTACCAAAGAGGAATTCATTCAGCATTACGATTCGCTGATCAACATGGTAAAAGAAGCTTCGCCTAATTGTGCTATTTTACTTACAACAACAACGGATAATTATATTAGACGAAGAACTCCCAACAAACGAACGGAATCGGCAAGAGAAGCTTTAATAGAAGTAATGAAACATCATCAATGCGCAGTTTGGGATATGTATGAAATTATGGGTGGATTTAAATCTATTTACAAATGGTATAAAACCGGTTTGGCCGCAAGAGATAAGATCCATTTTAGTCCTAAAGGTTACAAGATCTCGGGCACACTGATGTTTGAAGCTGTGTATAAAAGTTATTTAGGAAATCATAAGCTCGTAAACAAATAGAATGGTTAAAACATATTCTACAGTTTAACCCCGAACAGCCTTTACTGTTCACTCACTTATTTTTCTGGGGATTTTTTGCGGTATGTTTATTAGGTTATTCGTTCATTTATAAAGTAAATAAATCACGTTCTATTTATTTACTTTTGTTCAGCTTCTTTTTTTATTACAAAACAAACGGCGTATTCATTATGCTGTTGATGTTCACTATTGCGAGCGATTTTTGTTGGGGACGAATGATCCATAATTCAACCGATGCTTTTAAACGTAAGCTATTCTTGGTTTGTAGCGTTATACTCAATTTAACTTTACTTTGTTATTTTAAGTATTCATACTTTTTTGCGAGTAGTTGTAATGAGTTATTTGGCACAAGTGATCCTTATTTTAATGGCTTTGCCAGTTTTTCGAATACATTTTTTGGAACCGAATTTAGAGTAGACAAACTTTTAACGCCTATTGGCGTTTCGTTCTTTACATTCCAATCATTATCGTATACCATTGATGTGTATCGCAATAAAGTTGAACCGGTAAAAAATATTTTTGATTATGGTTTCTTTGTGTGTTTTTTTCCGCATTTGGTGGCCGGACCCATTGTAAAAGCGCATCAATTCCTTTATCAGATCTATCAGCCTTATAATTTGACCAAACTCGAATTTGGGATGGCAGGTTTTTGGATCATGAACGGTTTTGCCAAAAAAATAGTGGCCGATTATATTGCCGTAAATTTTATTGATCGCGTTTTTACAAGTCCGCATTTATATACCGGTTTAGAATCGGTGATGGCTATTTTTTCTTATTCGCTGCAAGTGTATATGGACTTTAGCGGTTATACCGATATTGCTATTGGAATTGCATTGCTTTTAGGTTATCGTTTAAAAACTAATTTCAAATCACCTTACAAAGCCCTTAGTACAAGTGAATTTTGGAAGCGCTGGCACATTTCTTTGTCGAGTTGGTTGCAAGAATATCTGTACATTCCATTGGGTGGAAATAGATCTGGGAGTATAGGATCCTATATCTGCATTGTGATCATTTCGCTTTTTATGGTTCTGTTAAGCGGAAAATTATGGTTATTATTTTTTCTCGCCGGATTTTTTCTGCTTCTTATTTTTCTTGCCTTTGCTTTTCCAACGGTGAAACAAAATATCAATACGAATATTAATGTGATGGTTACGATGTTGCTTGGCGGTTTATGGCACGGAAGCAGTTGGTTATTTTTAATTTGGGGAGGATTGAATGGTTTAGGACTTATCATTCATAAATTCTGGCAAAAGATCTCGCCGTTTAAAAACAATGAAAGTATCCCTATAAAAATAATATTGATGTTGGTCACACTCACATTCATTAGTTTCACGCGTATTTATTTTCGGAGTCCAAGCATGGACATTGTGAACCAGATCTACGATCGGATAGGGAATCATTTTTCGTTCTATTTGTTAGGGGATATACTTATTGGATATTGGTCGGTATTATTGGTTGTTTTATTGGGTTATTTGATCCATTGGATCCCCGAAACCATCAAAGAAAAGTATCGAAATGCTTTTGCAAACCTTCCAATTCCCGCTATGGTAGCGGTTTGCTGCCTGGTTGTATTCTTGCTTTACCAGATCATGAGTAGCGAAATGCAACCCTTTATTTATTTTCAGTTCTAATGACGGTTTCTAAGCTTTTTAGTATCTTTAAACACTTAATTTCACTTGAAGTTCTGTTTTAAAATAGCGTTTCTTTTATTTGTGATTCCAACCGTTCTTTTGGGACAAGATGAAACGCCTATTGGTCCTTCCGGTCCTGTCGCCCAACGACCAAATGCGCGCTTTGTGATCAAAGTTAATGCCGGCATCCCAAAACCTATTACAAGTAATATGTTCCGTAAATGTTTCAACGGTTTTTATGATGCGGGAATTTCGTTTAATTTAAGAACGATCGGTAATGTTTATTTTGGAATTGGCTATCAAAATATTTTTTTCAAGAACAATGCATACCTAAAGGCTAAATACTTCAATGCCTCTATCCCTTATGATACACGCATGTTAGCTGATTGTCCCTTTGTTACCTTTAGTTACGATCGATTCATAAAGGAAAGAGCATATGTTAGTTATTCTATTAATTATGGTTACATTATTTCAAGATATACAAGTGTGAATAATGATACTTCTGCCGCCAATTTACCTATAGTAAGTAAAGAATTTACAGCGCAATATATTAAACCGGAAGTAAGTTTTAATTTTATTGATAAAGAAAATCCATGGGTTTCATTTTCAGTAAGTTTGGCTTACACAACCCTTATTTACAAATTCGATCCAAAGGCTCCGCGCTTCAATCATTTCGAGGACATACAAAAACGATCAAATAGATATTACATGAGTTGGTTAACCGTGGGGTTTGGGGTAAATGTTTTATTAGGACGAAGCAAAGAGTAGAAAATGATAACGGCAGAGACACCAGTAAAATTTGATAGAAAAAAATTAAAGGACAGCACTTTGCTTGAGCTTTATAAGAACATTTTAAAGCCGCGCATGATTGAAGAGAAAATGCTGTTGTTATTACGTCAAGGTAAAATTGCAAAATGGTTCAGCGGTATTGGTCAGGAAGCAATAAGTGTTGGTGTGGCTTCTGCTTTGAATGCGGATGAATTTATTTTACCAATGCATCGTAATTTGGGAGTTTTTACAACGCGACAAATTCCTTTCAATCGTTTATTCTCACAATTTCAGGGCAAGCCGGGTGGATTTACACAAGGACGAGATCGTTCGTTTCATTTTGGGACACAAGACTATAAAATTGTTGGCATGATATCGCATTTGGGTCCGCAAATGGGAGTAGCCGATGGAATTGCTTTAGCGGATATTTTAAAGAAAGATAAAAAAGTTACTGTTGTATTCAGCGGGGATGGTGGTGCAAGCGAAGGCGATTTTCATGAAAGTGTAAATACTGCGGCTGTTTGGAATTTGCCTGTGATATTTATTATTGAGAATAATGGTTACGGTTTAAGTACACCAAGCAACGAGCAATTCAAATGCAAGTCGTTTGCCGATAAAGGTATTGGTTACGGAATTGAAGGTATTAGTGTTGATGGAAATAATCTATTGAAGGTTTACGACACGATTAAAACCTTAGCAGAAGATCTTCGCCAACATCCTCGTCCTGTTATTTTAGAATGTGTTACTTTTCGTATGCGCGGACATGAAGAAGCCAGCGGAACAAAATATGTGCCTAAAGAATTGTTTGATACATGGGGAAGAAAAGATCCTGTACACAATTTTGAAAAATATTTATTGGGAGAAGGCGTTTTATCCGAAGATATCATTGAGCAATATCGTTCGGAAATAAAAAAACAAATTGACGAGGGACTTGAAATTGCATTTGCCGAACAAGTTCCGAAACCGGATACTGAAAAAGAATTACGCGAATTATTCAAACCATTTATTGTTGGCGAAACAACTACTTCGGGATCTTCAACTAATATGCGTTTTATTGATGCTATTAGTAATGCCATGAAATTAGCTATGCGCAAACATTCTAATTTGGTGTTGATGGGACAAGATATAGCAGATTACGGTGGTGTATTTAAAATTACGGAAGGATTTGTGGAAGAATTTGGAAAAGGAAGAGTTCGCAATACACCTTTGTGTGAAAGCGCAATTTTGGGAAGTGGTTTTGGTTTATCCATTAATGGATATAAAGCTATGGTAGAAATGCAGTTCGCCGATTTTGTAAGCGAAGGCATGACACAAATTGTAAATAATTTAGCAAAGAGTCATTACCGTTGGGGACAAAATGCAGATGTGGTTGTGCGCATGCCAACCGGTGCGGCAGTTGCAGCAGGACCGTTTCATTCGCAAAGTAATGAGGCATGGTTCTTTAAAACACCGGGATTAAAAATTGCGTATCCTGCTTTTCCGTCGGATGCAAAGGGATTATTAATTACTGCCTTTGATGATCCAAATCCTGTGATGTTCTTTGAACACAAAGCACTTTACAGAAGCATTAGCGAAGATGTGCCTGACGATTATTATAACATTCCTTTTGGAAAAGCGCGTTTGGTGAAACAAGGAAATGATGTAACAATTGTTACATATGGCTTAGGAGTTCACTGGGCTTTAGAATTATTAAATGAAAATAAAGATATCAATGCAGATCTTATTGATCTAAGAACTTTAGCACCATTAGATACAGAAGCAATTTATGATTCAGTAAAACGAACAGGAAGAGTTTTGGTATTGCATGAAGATACATTAACAGGTGGAATAGGCGGAGAGCTGGCAGGATTGATCACCGAAAATTGTTTTGAATATTTGGATGCGCCTGTTATGCGTGAAGGAAGTTTGGATACACCTGTGCCTATGAATGCAGATCTGGAACAAAATTTTTTACCGAAAGAAAGATTTAAGGAGAAGCTCATGAAATTATTGAAATATTGATCAGTTAACACAGAGCAAGAAACTAAAAACATCAAACATTATGATAAAAATTGGAGACACCTACACCCACGAATTTCAATTCTCGCAAGCAGAAGTGCAGGCATTTGCAAATGCAACGGGTGATAAAAATCCTGTTCACTTAGACGCGGCTTATGCAGCAACTACCATGTTCAAAAAACCTATTATGCATGGAATGTTGAGCGCATCGTTGTTCAGTAAAGTATTCGGAACATTATTTCCCGGCGAAGGAACAATTTATTTAAAGCAATCTTTGTCGTTTTTGCGACCAATGTATGTTGATACGGCTTACGAAGCACTTTTTACAGTTAAAGAAGTAATAGCTGAGAAGAATAGGGCAGTGGTTGAGACCATTATTAAGGACAAAGCCACCGGAGCCCTTTGTACGAGCGGAGAAGCAACGGTTATGAACGTTAACCAAATAAAATAAAACTTCCACCGATGGCGAATAAACAAGGCCAAATACATTTGAATTAATGAATTAAAAGGTTATTTTTACGAATCTAATAAACAACTATGACACAAACAGCAAAACAAACTCATCCTAAAGGTTTATGGGTACTTTTTGGTACCGAAATGTGGGAACGATTCAATTTTTATGGAATGCGTACCCTCCTTACACTTTTTATTGTTAACGCTTTATTGATCTCAAAGGAGCAATCCTCAATTATTTATGGCGGTTTTCTTGGTCTATGTTATTTAACCCCCATGTTAGGCGGTTTTATTTCAGATAGATTTTTGGGAAACAGGAATTGTATCATGTTAGGCGGTTTATTAATGGCATGTGGACAAATGTTATTGTTTTGGAGCGCGAGTATTTTTAGCAGCAACTTAGAACTTGCAAAAACAGTTCTCTATATTGCTTTAGGTGTAATCATTTTTGGTAATGGTTTCTTTAAACCAAACATCTCAAGCATGGTGAGCAGTCTTTATCCAAAAGAAGAAAAAAGTAAATTGGATTCGGCTTTTACAATTTTTTATATGGGTATTAACGTGGGCGCTTTCTTGGGTCAATTTATTTGTCCTATGATCGGCGACGTAAAAGATGCGGCTGGTGTAAGAGATGTATTTGCTTTTAAATGGGGATTTTTAGCGGCGTCGCTTGCGATGTTAATAGGAACAGCAACTTTTTATTTGCTTAAGAATAAATATGTAGTAACTCCAACCGGTCGTGCCATTGGTGATCTTCCTTCAAAAAGCGACTCTTCCGATTTTGAAGAAGGAGAAGCGCAAAAGGCATCCTTTACAAATACAGCTTTAATGTTATCTCTTGTTTCTTTTGCAGCATTAGCAGCACTGTTTCACTTTGCGTTCGAACAAAATTATATTTATTCATGTATCTATGGTAGTGGTTTAACCTTAGCCGGATTGATCGTTTCTGATAAATCATTAACTAAAATTGAGCGCGACAGGATCTTTGTTATTTACATTGTTTCCTTCTTCGTTATCTTTTTCTGGGCCGCGTTTGAACAAGCAGGATCTTCACTCACATTCATTGCCGATAATCAATGTGATCGTCATTTTTTTGGTTGGAACATGCCACCATCAATGGTTCAAATTTTTAATGGTTTATTCGTTGTAATGCTTGCCGTACCATTTAGTATGTTGTGGGATAAAATGAGAGCTAAGGGAAAAGAGCCTATTTCGCCTGCAAAACAAGCCGTAGGCTTATTGTTGATCGCTTTAAGTTATTTCATCATCGCGTTTAATGTAGATGGATTAGGGAACAGTGGTTTGTTAGCTGTAAAATGGTTGATCTTACTATATTTGATCCAAACATGCGGTGAATTATGTTTATCGCCAATTGGTTTATCGTTGGTTGGAAAATTATCTCCAAAACGTTTTGCATCTTTATTATACGGTGTATTTTTTCTTTCAAACGCCTCAGGATATGCATTAGCAGGAACATTAGGTTCTATTTTACCTGCAACAGGTGAAGCCTTTACAAAAGCTACTGAGTTGGGAATTGATCTTCAAGGAATACTTGATAAAAAAGTAGTTCCAACTGCAGAGCAATTAGCTTTATTGACTCAAAATAAAATTGCAGCTGCAAATCCTTCTTTCGCTGGTTTTGAGATCCATAATCTTTTTGAATTCTTCATGGTGTTCGTTGCATTAACCGGAGTAGCATCGGTTATTTTGTTTGCGATCACACCAAAGCTTAAGAAAATGATGCACGGCGTGAAGTAACATGTCTGAAGTTTCGTCTGACTTAGAAAAAATACAAAGCTTCAAGGGAAAATACCCTAGACAATTGTGGCACTTGTTCTTTAGTGAAATGTGGGAGCGTTTCAGCTTCTACGGAATGCGCGGTATGTTGGTGGTGTTCATGATCGGACAGCTTGGTTACGACAAAGTTGAGGCGAATTTGCAATACGGTGCTTCACAATCCTTCGTTTACGCATTTACTTTTATTGGCGGCCTTTTGGCTGATAAGATCTTAGGCTATCGTCGTTCGCTTTATTGGGGTGGCTTATTAATGATCATTGGAAGTATTGTGCTTGCAATGGACCCTAAACAATTCTTTTTTATTGGAATTGGATTCAATGTGGTAGGAACAGCTTTCTTTAAACCAAATATCTCTTCTATAGTTGGGCGATTATATAAAGATGGTGATCATAGAACAGACGCAGGATTTTCTTTGTTCTATGCCGGTGTGAACCTAGGTGCGTTTATAGGAGGATACTTATGTGTTTCAATTGGTCAACGTGAACTTTGGGCAAAATATGTTCCGCAAGGTTTAGAATGGAATATAGCATTTGGTTTGGCGGCTATTGTTATGGTGATAAGCTTGCTTTGGTTTACGAGAACTCAAAAGACCTTAGGGTCAATTGGAAATTCTCCTCTAGTTCATCTTGAAAAAAGAAAGCGAAATCTTTACGAATTATTGACATATGGTGGTTCTGTAGTTTTAATTCCTATTGTTATAGTTATGGTATCGCAAACTGTTTATACCGATTGGTTCATGCGCATCATTGGCCCGGCTTCCTTACTATATCTTTTTTATGAAATGAGAAACTATAATTGGGAAGTGAATAAGAAATTAGTTGCCGCCTTATTGTTCATGATATTTTCCATTTTCTTCTGGGCTTTCTTTGAGCAGAGTGGGGGGTCTTTAAGTATTTTTGCGGACAATAATCTTACCAATAATATTTTAGGATTGGAATTGGCCCCAAATGGTGTAAATAACTCGGCTAACTCTTTATTTGTTATCGTTTTTGCAGCACCCCTTGGAATTTTGTGGTTGTGGATGAATAAGCGAAAAATAGAACCAAACACTATTGTAAAATTTGGTTTGGCATTCCTGTTTCTTGCAGCCGGATTTTATATTTTCTTTTACACACGCGCATTTGTTGATGCCAATGGCGTAACCTCTTTGGGCGTATTTACTTTTGCTTGGTTTGTAATTACTTTAGGTGAATTATGCTTGTCTCCCATTGGAATGTCGGTTATGACCAAACTTTCTCCCTATAAATTACAAGCTGTTGTAATGGGCATGTGGTTCTTAGCTAGTGCATATGGACAGTATTTCGCAGGCTTGTTAGGGGCAAATATTGCAGCTGCATCAGGTGATGCAAGTAATTCGGAAGCGTTTTTGGTTTATACAGAAGGCTATAAACAGCTTGCTTTGTACGGCTTGATCATTGGAGTACTAATAATCCTTATTTCTCCTATTATGAAAAAATTAATGGGTGGGGTGAAGTAATTATCCCAACAACGTCTTCTTCGTATGCTCCAAAATATCAAAGGCAATTTCCTTGGTTGCGCCTTCCGCATACAAACGTAATACAGGCTCTGTGCCACTCGCGCGGATCATCAACCATGTATTCTCATCAAAGAAATATTTGTAACCATCAAGATCTTCAATGCGCGAAACATTGTATTTTCCAAAGGCTTTATAACTTCCTTTTTTGCATGCTTCCAATACTTTTTGTTTGGTGGCTTCATCAATATAAAGATCATTACGCTCAAACCAAAACGTTCCGGTAATATCGTATACCTCTTGAATTAATTGTTTTAATGTTTTTCCTGATTTTGCCATGAATTCCCAAATGGTCAAGCCCATCCAAATCCCATCGCGCTCAGGAATATGTCCTTTAATGGCAATTCCTCCACTTTCTTCTCCGCCAACTAACACATCTTCTTTTACCATAATTCCACAGATGTATTTGAAACCAATTTTCACAACATCCAATGGCAAATTATAATGATCGCACATGTTCTTTATTTTAACCGAAGTACTAAATGCTACGGCTACTTTCCCTTTCATATTTTTATACTTCACCATGTAGTGGATCAATAATAAAATAATATGATGCGAGTCCACAAATTTTCCTTCGGCATCGTACAATCCAATACGATCGGCATCACCATCAGTTGCTAAACCACAAGAGATATCTTTTTTTGTTTTAATGAAATTACTTAAGGGTTGTAAATTCTTATGAATTGGTTCAGGCGCTTGTCCGTGAAAACCGGGATTATGATCGTTATGTAAATGATAAATGTTTGGGAATAATTTACTCATTACGCGTTGCCCTGCACCAAACATACTATCATAAACCAAATTCAATTTCGAATTCCTGATAGCATCAAGATCAAAATTCTTTTCTACATGTTTAATATAATCGCCCTCGAGGTCAACATATTTTAAAAGACCGTTTTTTTCGGCATCTTTTAAACTGATCACATCCAGATCGTAAATTGTATCGGGTGGAATGATATCTTCAATTTCTTGCACCAACTCAGGACCAAGCGGCCCGCCATAATGTGCTTTTATTTTATAACCATTGTACGAAGCAGGATTATGACTTGCGGTGATGATAACACCCAGATCAGTTTTATATTTTACAGCACCCAACGAGATCATTGGCGTGCTAATAAAATCTTTTGCCAAAAACACTTTTACATTGTTAGCTATAAAAACTTTCGCAGCTGTTTCTGCAAATAATTCTCCTGCAAAACGACAATCATGTCCTAACACAACGCTTGGTGCTTTGTGTGTTTTATTTAGATATTCACTTACAGCTTCCGTAACGCGAGCTACATTATCTACAGTAAAATCTTTTGCTATAATGGCTCTCCAGCCGTCGGTTCCAAATTTTATTTTTGTCATACTACTAAACGTGCAATGTTGTATCAAATATAATTAAAAAGAGAATGTGTTTTGAGAAATTGAGTGAGCGAATGCTATTTTTTAGTGAACGAATCTCTAAGGGCTAGCATTTTAATAGCTGTAGCTGCAGCCTCTTCGCCTTTATTACCATGCTTTCCGCCGGCTCTGTCGATGGCTTGTTGCATATTGTTTGGGGTTAATACACCAAATATCACGGGTTTTCCAAATTTGATATTCAATTGCGTGATCCCGTTTGCCACAGCTTCGCAAATAAAATCAAAATGCTTTGTTTCTCCTTGTATCACGCAACCTAGAACAATAACGGCATCAACTTTTTGTTTCTCCAATAAATATTGCGCGCCAAGAGTTAATTCGTAAGCACCGGGAACAGTTCTAATGGTAATATTCTTTTCCCTGGCATCCTTACTTCTCAAAAAACCTAAAGCACCTTCTTTTAGTTCGTGCGTTATTTCATGATTCCATTCGGCCCAAACAATACCAAATTTATAGCGCGCTGCACTCGGTACTTCGCTGCCTTCGAATTTGGATAGATTTTTGTGTGTACTCGACATGTCTTTAAAAAAACAACCCCGCAAAGAGCGGGGCCGGTGTTTATCTTATAAATTCCCTAATGCTTTTAATCGGGCAATTTGCCTATCGGCCTCTTTACCAATTTCGGTATTGCCATATTCTTTTTCTAAGCGCTCGTACATATTAATTGCTTCACTAAAATTGGATTGCAATTCGTAAGCAAAACTTGCCTTCTTTAAAAAATAAGGCGTTGTGAAATTATTCACATTCATATCGGCCGCTTTTAAATAATATTTAATTGCTTCATCAATTTTGTTTTGTTCTACATATGCATCACCAATAAGACCCGTTGCCATTGGCGCGATCATCTCATCGTTCAAATTATATTTTTCTAATTTTTCAATGGCTTGTTCGTATTTACCAAGACGCAAATAACAAATGCCTGCATAATAATTTGCAAGCGTCCCTACTTTTGTCATACTGTATTCATCAGCAACAGCATCAAAACCCATTATTGGTTTTTGTCCATCCGCTGTATACACCATACGGTTTCCATTCAATGCAATATTAAAGCTGTCGATATCAAAGAATTTTTGAGCCCACATGATCTCGTTTCCGGCCTCAGCTTCTTTTTCGGGTAAATATTTAAAATTCCAGAAAACAAACGCAGCAATAGCAACAAGCAATCCTCCACCAACGTATTGGACCATTTTCTTGTTCTTTTCATAAAAAAGTTGAATACCCTGTAAATTAGGATCGATCACTCGCTCTTCCTGCTCCTCAACGATCTCCTCAACTTGTTCATTAGCATCTACATTCTCAACTGTAGACTCATCTTTAGTTTCTGCCATTTGTTAAAATAATAGGGTGCAAAAATAGGCTTTTTTACTGATAAATCGAAATTTTTTTAAACATGGCCAAAAGGCTCGTAAACTAAGCGTATTTTTGTGTTTGAGCCAATGTTTTTAAAAGATCTATCCTTAGTTAACTTCAAGAATTACAGTGAGTTTTCGGCCCGTTTTTCGCCGCGAATTAACTGTTTTGTGGGCAATAATGGCTCAGGAAAAACCAACCTTTTAGATGCTATAAATTACCTCAGTTTATGTAAGAGTTATTTTAACGCCATCGACAGTCAAAACATCAAAAATACCGAGGGTTATTTTATAATTCAAGGACATTTTGATAAGAATGGCGAAACGGATATGGTGTATTGCGGAATTAAACGCAATCAAAAAAAAGTATTTAAAAAGAACGGAAAAGAATATCATAAACTAAGCGAACATATTGGACAATATCCTTTGGTGATGATAAGTCCTAATGATAACGAATTGATCTGGGGCGTTAGCGAGATAAGACGAAAATTTGTTGACAGCATCATCTCACAATATGATAAAGTATATTTGGATAGTTTGATCGCCTACAACGGGGCAGTAAAACAACGAAATTCTCTTTTAAAACAATTTGCAAAAGGGCAAACCATGGATTCTTCTTTGTTAGAGATCTGGGATCAGCAATTAGTTATTTATGGGAATGTTGTTATTGCGAAACGAAAAGATTTTTTGAGCTCGTTCATCCCAATGTTCAATCATTTTTATGAGATATTGAGCGATCATAAAGAAGAAGTGCTTTTAGATTATGAAAGTTCCTTGGAAGGTCGCGATTTTAAAACTGCACTTTTAGCGTGTTTGCCAAAGGATAGAATTTTAGAATACACAACTGTTGGTCCGCACAAAGATGATATGGATTTTAAAATTAACGGACTCTCACTCAAAAAATTTGCATCGCAAGGTCAACAAAAATCATATTTATTAGCTTTAAAATTGGCGCAGTTCCAATATATAAAAGATAGAAAACACGAAAAGCCTTTGTTATTATTGGATGATGTATATGATAAATTGGATGAAACACGTTTTAATAAATTAATTGAACTTGTAAAGGGAGATGAATTTGGACAAGTATTCATTACTGATACGCATTTAGAGCGCATGCAGACTTTATTTGGAAACAGCACCACCGATCATAAATTATTTAAAGTTACCAATGCTTTGGTCGACGAATTGGTATGAGAAAAAGTAATTTGATAAAATTGGGCGATGCCATTCAGCAAATGTTGAAGAATGAAAAGCTGGATATTAAAATGAGCAGATTCGCCGTTAAGAATGCCTGGGACGAAATTGCAGGAAAAGTTATTGCAAATCACACAACATCTCTTAGCTTTGATGAACAAAAGAATATCTTTTTATATTTGGATTCGGCTGCTGTAAAAAATGAAGTGATGTACAGCAAAGAAAATATCGTAAAAAAAATAAATCAATTCTGCGGTTACGAATTGGTAAAAAATTTGGTGATAAAATAAATGAACGTTACCGATCAATTAGTAAATGATGGCATCCTTGATCAGGAGCAAGCCGTGTGCATAAACAATTTTGAGCGCGAAAAACCTATGAGCGTTCATTGGGAATTAAAGATCATTTTATATCTGGGTATTTTATTGTTTATGTCGGGCCTAGGAATTTTGGTCTATATAAATATTGATACCATTGGTCACACGGCAATAATTGCTGCAATTAGTATTGCTTGCGCACTTTGCTTTTATTACGGCTTCAAACATCGAAAGCCATATTCAAATCAAGAAGTAAAATACGATTCGCCCTTATTTGATTATGTGATCTTATTAGGCTGTTTATTATTTGGTGTTTTGATCGGCTATATGCAATATCAATATAATGTGTTTGGTTTGCATTATGGAATAGCCACTTTGTTTCCGGCCGCACTTTATCTTAGCATGGCATACATTTTCGATCATAAGGGAATTCTTTCTTTAGGAATAACCGGTTTTGCGGCGTGGGCAGGAATTTCGGTAACTCCTATGCATTTGTTGGAGTATAATGATTTTTCAAGTATTGATATTATTTGGACATCTATTGGAGTAGGAACCATATTAGCAGGTTTTTCAAAATACGCCGATATGAAAGAGATAAAAAAACATTTCGGCTTTACTTATAATAATTTTGCCGCAAATATCTTATTCATTGCGCTCATAGCCGGTTTGTTTGACGAAGGTTATATGGCCATTGCTTATTTTTTAATGATCGCTGGACTCGTATTTTATTATTTTCGTTATGCTGTCGCTGAAAAATCGTTTTTATTTCTTTTACTGTCTGTGATCTACGGATACATTGCATTGACCTATGTTTTCTTTTCTCTTTTAATAAACATCGGTAATGAATTAAGTTTTATGTTAGGGTTATTTTACATTATCGCATCATGCGCAGCTATTGTTTTGTTCTTTATTTATTATAAACGCATTTTAGGAATTAAAAAATGATAGCGTATAATAAAATATTACTAAGCAATATGCTTATCATCAAAAAAGCTAAGCAATGGTTCAGTCGTGATCTTATTGATGGTTCGCAAATGGCAACTGTACTTACTAAATATCCAATAGAATATTTCAAACCGAATATTTTCATTAAGATCGGATTATTCATATTCACCTTATTTTTGATCAGTGCGGCTTTAGGATTATTTTCTTTGTTGTGTGTGGGCATTCTAATGCATAATGATTCCATTCAAGGGTACAGTATTGTTGTGAGTGTTCTGTTTGGCAGCGCTTGCATTTTTTTCCTCGAAAAATTCATTAAATGGCGTAATTGGTATAGTAATGGCATTGATGATGCACTTTTGTACAGCGGCCTAAGTTTTATTTTTTCGGCAATAGCATTTATTATTAGCGATGACATGGATGATGAGAATGGTTTTTTAGCCATGTGTATTGTTTATTTACCTTTTTTAATGTTCGCAGCCGCAAGGTATATCGATAGAGTAGTTACAATTGCCATGATGATATGCATGTACTGCATTTTCTTTTTAATGGTTATGAAAATTGGCAACGCTGCAAAATTCATAATGCCTTTTGCTTTTATGGCATTATCGACTTCATTTTATTTTATTGTCAAAAAACAAATGGCTTTATCTTCAAGAACACATTACAACGGATGCTTGAAAGTAATAAAAGCTATAGTGTTAATTGTATTTTACATTTCAGGAAATTATTATGTGATCCGCGAAAGTAGTATAGAATTCTTTAGACTAGACTTAAGCGAAGGACAAGATATTCCCTTAGCACTTATTTTTTATGCGTTCACAGCTTTAGTTCCTTTAGCTTATTTATACGTTGGTTTAAAAACAAAAGACAAGCTGATGGTTTGGGTTGCTTTACTACTCATCGCTGTAGCAGTTCTAACCTTTAAATATTATTTTAGTTTGGGTCACCCCGAAGTTACATTAACCATTGCAGGAATTATAATGATCGCTATTGCATATGCTTCTATAAAATATTTAGTAACAGATAAAAAGGGAATTACATTCAAAGATGATCCAAACGAAGATAATTTCTTGAAAACAAATGCCGAAGCTTTGGTTATTGCTCAAAGTTTTGGAACAACAGCGCAAACTACCGATGCCGGTGTAGAAATGGGTGGTGGCGAATTTGGCGGTGGAGGATCGGGAAACAAATTTTAAAATAATACTTATGAGAAATAGTTTTACACTTTTTATTCTTCTGTTTGCTTTTGGTCTTAATGCTCAAAACAATGATTCTATCATGTTGCGAAAGATCTACGATCATTACTTAACGGAAGGTAAATGCTATAAGAATTTAGAATATTTAGCAACAAAAATTGGCGGACGTTTAAGCGGAAGTAAAAAAGCAGAAGAAGCAGTGTATTGGGCAAAAAAAGCGCTTTACGATTCGGGAGCAGACACAGTTTATTTACAACCGTGCATGGTGCCACATTGGGAAAGAGGAGAGAAGGAAATTTGTAAGGTAGTTTCGCCGGGTGCTAAGAATGCTGAATTAGCCGCTATTGCTTTAGGTAGCAGCACTTGTACTCCAAAAGGTGGAATAACGGCTGACGTTGTTCGTGTAAGATCATTTGATGAATTGGAAAAATTAGGTGAAAGTAAAATTAAAGGAAAGATCGTTTTTTATGATGTGGCTTTTGACGATAAATTAATTACGCCAGGTTCTGCTTATGGAGCAACTGTAAAATACAGGGCGCTTGGCGCTTCTTATGCTGCCAAATATGGCGCCGTTGCCTCCATTGTAAGAAGCATGACCAACGCTCGTAACA
>JAHEYC010000100.1 GCA_023251775.1 Sphingobacteriaceae bacterium
TGGCCACAAAACCTTCGCGCCAAATTTGACTATTTGAAACCGACAAAGAACCATACACATCTACTTTGCTGAACGTGTATTCCGCTTGCCCCCAAAATTCTGCTTTATTAATATTAATTGAATAATCATACCCAAATTTCTCGCCTTGCTCAATATGTTTATTAGGTGTTTCAATATTATTTTGCGAAAAATCCTCTGCCACGCCTAAGTTCTCGGCAAACTGATCAACATCTAACCAAAACGAAGCGCCTAGAAGATCCAGGAGTTCTTTATACTTGCGCGTTTTTTGCATATTGGCATTTAATCCAACCGTAATAAAAAGTTCGCCCGCGCGTTTGCTGTACACCGAATTAAAACCAATGTTAGAAAGATTCTCAATTCTATTCTCCAAAATATAACGCGCTCTTGTTTCGCCTGTGTTTACACCGGTTCCCGGGTCGCTATATAAATTCGCGCGATTCATGCTTATCATGCGATCCCAATCAATTTGCGCTTTTGTTGTTGAATTATTGGCCCAATTACTTTCCATTAGTTTACCGTTAACTGTATCGCCCATATCGTAATAATAGCTTGGTAAATAACGGTAATAATCGGGACGAGGATTTGGCGCATCATTCCAATTTAAACTTGTATAACCTGTTTTTCCGAAATTGTAGAACAAGGTCGTATTTAATTGTTCCGAAGTATTTATTTTAAACAAATGCGATAACATCATCATTGGTCGTTTTGATGAACTCACTTGCGCATTTCTAACTTTTCCGTTTTGATATCCCCAAAGCGAATTATAATAATGCGATCCACCCAACTCGTATGCTTCCAAAGTTTCAGCACTTGCTCTTCCTTGTTGAATTGGTGCGCCAAATCCTGTGAAACTTAAAGTATGTTTATCATTAATGCGTTTATCAACCGACGCATAAAATGCGCTTCCTAAAAAATATGTCCCCGGAATATATACTTGATCGCCATAACGCGACGAAGCCGACAACGTAATTGCCCAACCGTTTTGCATCATTCCTGTAGAATGAGTTACCATTAAACGTTGTGCGAAAATGCGATTGCCATAACCATACGAAATACGCGTGCCTTTACGAAACGATGAAGCCTTTGAATCAATATTACTATAACCTCCTACGCCCGAAAAACCCAAGCGATTTGGTGTGATCCCAATTCTTTGTTCAACATAACGTGTTACATCATTCAATCCGCCCCAGCTGCTCCAACTGCTAAAACCGGTTTCCAAATTATTTACATTTACGCCATTTACCATGATCATATTATTTTCGGCCATGTAACCACGCATACGATAACGCCCAACACCAAATTGAAAACTGGCGAATTGAGCAAATACATCACGACTTGATGCTAACAATGACGAAACATCTTGTTGTTCCAGATCATTATCCACATCGCCGCCACTTGTGCTAAAAAGGGGAACGTTGAATTTTGTAGAAAGCGAATCGGTATTCTCTTTTACATCTGTAGAATCGTTTTGTGCACCTAAAGAACTCCACACTAAAACACATACTACAGCTATTATTTTTTTTATCATTATGATCTTTTGTCTTCTTCTAAAAATTTACCTTCAATTTATTTTTTCGAAGCGGCTTCGGTCTGCATCAGAGAACCTGTGCATCCTCAAGGTTGATCACTTTCGTTTGGGAACAGGCAAATATAGAAACAAATGCGGCCTCGCTTATTAACTAATTATTAACAAAACATTACAGAAACGATGTAGATTCGGTTTAACAAATGCGGGTAATTAATAATGCTTAATTTAGCGGGCTTATTATTTATGAAATTACGATCGCTCATTTTTATTTTTATTGTTGTTAGTTTAAACGGCAGTGCTCAAAAACTGCGTAAAGACAAGAATTATTTCATTTCGGCCATTGGTTTTTGGAATGTTGAGAATTTATATGATACATTAAATGATGTATGGAAAAATGATGAGGAATTTACTCCGAGCGGAACAAATGCATGGACGGGCTCTAGATACTGGACAAAAATTGATCACTTGGCGGAAGTAATTAGTCAAATGGCAACTGATGTTACGCCGGATGGATTGGCTATTATGGGATTGTGTGAGATAGAGAATAAAAGTGTGGTGGAAGATCTTGTAAAGAACGAACGATTAAAAAAACGAAATTATAAAATAGTGCATATTGAAGGTCCTGATGCGCGCGGCGTTGATCCTTCGTTCATTTATAACCCCACATATTTTAAAGTTATCAAATCTGTTTCTTATAAAGTAACCATTGTAACCGATTCTGCGCATAAAACACGTGATATTTTAGTAGTGAGCGGATTATTCAATGGCGAACCATTAAGTGTATTGGTAAATCACTGGCCTAGTCGCCGTGGTGGTGAATTAGCAAGCCGCCCAAACAGAAATGCCGCAGCAAAAGTGGCGCGACATATTGCGGATAGTATTATTATGGCAAATCCTGAAACAAAAATTGCCATCATGGGCGACCTGAATGATGATCCAACAAATGAGTGCGTAAAAAAATACATTGGAACATATGGAGATCTTAAAGATGCTGTTGCGGGAGATTATTTTAATCCTATGGAAAAATTATTTGCGAGTGGTATTGGAACACTAGCTTGGAAAGACAGTTGGAATTTATTTGATCAGATACTTTTGAATAAACCGTTTTTAGGCGAGTATTACTCTTGGAATTATTACGCCGTTCGCATCTTCAATAAAGCCTATTTAAAATCCGACCACGGTAATTTTAAAGGCTATCCTTTCCGCACTTACAGCGGTGGCTCTTATACCGCGGGGTATAGCGATCATTTCCCGGTTTTTATTGTTATTGCTAAGGAGAAGAAATAGGAACAGTTTTCAGTGGCAGTTTGCAGTTAACTAATCCGCGCTAATCATAAAAAATCCGCGTCATCCGCGTTCCATTACGTCTCGCTTTTCAAAAGTAAGTATTCACTGCAAATTCAAATTGCGACATAAAAATATGTTTCATCGCACTCAAATTATTTTGTTCGTAAAAAATTAACATTGCCTTTTTATAATCCAGTGAATCAACGGTTCTGAATGAAAGCGGACAAACTTTATTATTCATAAGAATTGCATTGCTGATTATTCGTGCTGTTCGTTTATTACCATCGGTAAAGGGCTGGATATACGAGATCAGCGCTAACATAAGGAAAGCTTTTTCGAAAACATTTTTTTTGAGATTCACCAAACCGCATAGTTCTTCCATGGCTTCTTTAATTTGAAACTCGTTATCCAATGGTTTGTAATTGGTGCCCGAAATTCCCACACTTCGTTTTCGGATATTGGGATCCACACCAAGTTCTTTTATCAATAAGCGATGTATATCTTCAATGGCCGAAAGTTTTAGCGGATGTATATAATCGGGATGAGCCACCACAAAATCAATAGCATCTTTATGATTCAACAACATCACCGCTTCATCTTTTGTTCGTCCGGCTGCTGTTTCTTTATCTTTTAATAAACGCTCTGTTTCCAACAACGAATACGTATTCCCTTCTATTTGCGACGATTTCCAACTCAAGTCAATTGCCAAATGCTCTAATTCCTTTTTGTATTCCTTTTTCGAAAGCTTCGCGATCTTTTTTGCGAACACTTTTTGTAGAGCATTCAAGTGCTGTAATTCTTCCTCCGAAAAAACACAGATCTTATTCAGCGTTTCGTTCATCAGATCATGATTAAAACTCTTTCTCACTTTCCGTTCATCGAGCTCTTTCTTAAAATACGTTTCAATAGTTACTTCGTGAAGTACATCATACGACTTGCTGATATGATATTTTGTTGCCTTGCCTATTCCTGCAGTTGTAACAAAACCCTTATCAATTAAAGTTTGAAGCATTCTTTTTACAGTAGCATAACTTGTTTTGTGAGCAACCTCAACACCGTCAAATAACTCTTTTGACGACATCCCCGGGTGTTGTTTTATATGATCTAGTAAATCCTGAATATTGAGCTTTATTTTAGCCATTATTTATTTGTAGCTCAAAATTAAGCAATTTATGGCTTAAAATCAAGTAAAACGAGCTTAATTTTAACATATTTTGAGCTTGAAATTGATTTATTTCTCTTTTATAACATCTCGAGGAACCTCATTAGTTCTTCAACAAGACAAAAGCCCCCCAAAAATACGGATGAGGATATTTTTGTTTGACATCGAGTTGTGCTTTTTTAAATGCCGGAGAGATATTTTGATTGGTGGCGTCCTTTAACCAATATTCGTAAAATTTTACCATCAATAATTGTGTGGCATTATCATCCACGGGCCATAGACTCAAAATTAAATTTTTGGCACCGGCATTACTAAACGCTTGTTGCAAACCTATCACACCATTATTTAAGGTCTCTTCACCTAGTCCTGTTTGGCAAGCTGAAAGAACTACAAGATCGGTACCATTCAAATTAAGTACAGATGCTTCGCGTGAAGTTAAAATTCCGTCCTTATCCGAACTCACATTTACCGAATCGCCTGTATTTATAGCAGCACCGGCCAGTATCAACCCCGAACGTACATCGGCGAGCTGTTTGAATTTTTGCGTATTAAATCCTAGGAATTTTTTATCGGTGCTTTCTATATCCTTTAAAAAATAACCGTGCGTTGCAATGTGTAATAATTTTGGTGAGTTTACTTTTCGCAAATTCTCTTCGCTCGCTTCTATACGCGTATAACTTTTTACTTTCCATTTACCTGCCATAAGCGATTTTTGCATCTCGCTTAATTCAGTTTCTGTTCCGGGCAAGTCAGAGATATTGGTCAACCCAAATCGTTTAGCTAGCAATTCGGGTTTTGTTTTTACTTTTACTTGTACTTTTTTTCTGAAATCATAATTAAAATCGGGATTACCAAATAACTGAGCTGTATTTTCAGTATTGCCCTTTGCATTCAAAGTTGCTATGGCATTTAGATCAGGTACACTTATTATCTCCTTTGTTTCTATCAAATATTTTTTTGTATCAGGATTATACAGTGTTTGCAAATTAATGCGATTATAAACGCCTTTTGCTGAGACATAAATTTTTGCTACATCGCCCAATGCTTTATCCAATTCTTTGTAAAAAAGGCCATACGACAATGTATCGATCTTAAGTTCATCCATTTTATCGTTGTAATAATTCACCGCTTTCTCATCGTTAAATCGTTCTTTAGAAAGAAAAACACAACGCGGAGCTGACGAGTTTTTTTGTACAACTAATGCCGCATATCTGTCCATTCGAGTTGTATCTATCATTTCGGTATACTTCGAAATATCAACTACCGCTTCTCCCTCGTTTAATTGTTCCTTCAAGGTTTTAAATGTAAATGAGCTTTGTTGTTTAAGATCAATACCGCTCTTTAAATTTGCTTCCAATAAATTTATTTTTTCAATAAGTTCCGCTTCTTGTTCCATGGCAAGATCGCCTTTATACAGGTCGTTCAATTCTTTTTTCAGGTCTTTCCATTTTTGATAGGTAGAATTAACCGCAGGGTCCTTGCTCGCACTCACTTTTTTCTGCCACTCCATGCTATTCTTGTTCAATAAGGATTTCAACGTTATGTGAAAATTAAAATACTTCTCGTACTTGGCTTTCATATCGGCCTCGGGATGTATCCAACTATAATTAAAAAGAACTGTACTGTAAAATGAGAACTCACCTTGAAGTTCTTCCAAATAAAGCACTTGATTCTCTCTACTCATCACATAAAAGAACGAATTCAAACTATTCATCTTTCGTTCAATGGCCTCTTCAAACAAATTCACACTTTCCTCGTACTTGCGGACAAACAATTTTGCAGAGGCTAAATTTATAAGTGCGCGAATGTAAAGATCGTGATTAACGCCAAACTTCTTTTTTGCTAATACCGATGCTTCGGTTATTAACTGAATAGCTCTTTGATATTGACTGGTAGCAATTAGTACATCAAATGTGCCAAGCGTGAACGAAATATACTTGTAATGTTCTTTACCTAATGTTTTTTCAACAATACTTATGGCTTCAAATTTATACTCTTCTGCTTTTTTATAATCGCCATTAAAATAATAGCAACTCGATAAATTATTCAAGCAGTTGGCATAACTCTGATGCGTATTAGAAACAGTGGTCTTATAAATATCATAAGCTTCTTTAAAATAATCGAGCGCACGTTTAAGATCACCCATTTCGTAAAGAATGAGTCCGTAATTACTTAAGGCATTCGCGTAATTCTCAGAATTCTTTCCAAAATATTTTTCGCGGGTCTTTAATGCAAGATCAAGGATCTTCAATCCTTCTTCTTTTCGTCCCAATAACCTCAACAGATCCGATTTATTACTTAAGGTTGAACAATAGGGTTCTGTATCCGTTAGTTCTGCATCTTTATAGATCTTGATGGCATTATCAAAACTTTTTTCGGAGTTCTTAAAATCGTTCAAGCCTTTATAAAGCAATCCTAAATTATTTTCTATTGAAGCAGCTTGCTCAACATCGGGCACTTTATACTTTTGCATAAAACGTTTAGCGCTTTGTAAATTACTTAAAGCTTCGTTGTAATATCCCATCTCTCTATATGCTTCGCCAATATTGGCTAACATTACCACATGTTCCAATGTGTCTCCAACCTTTAATAATTTATCATTTTCAATAACCGACCTGTATTTTGCCAAGGCGCCATTATAATCTCCCATCTCTTGCATCACATAACCTAAATTCCCAATTACTGCAAAGTAAGTTGGGTCATCAAACATTTTCATGGTCTCGTAATAATACTGAAGTGCTTCGAGTAAAGGTTTTGCTTCCTTCAAACGATCTAACTGAACCAGTAAGCGCACATATTCAAAATAGATCTTTGTATATTCTTTGCTGCTTGGGCCATATACCACAGCCATTCCGGGCAAAGCATATGCATAATACTCTTCTGATTTGGCGTAAATTTTGTTGTTATAACTAATGCGCGCAAAAGCAAGGATCACGTAATACTTAAACGTTGTGTCTTTTGCCTGCATGGCATACGTATAAGCGCCATTGAAACTTTTGATGGCTTCATCCGTTTTACCTTCTCCATACAAATAATTACCGCGGTAATAGAATAGCTCGGCACTTTCGTCCGGAAAATTTTGTAATTGTTTTTGATATTGATCAATAAGTTTTTGAAAATCGGCTACTTTAAGATCTTCTCCTTTTTCGAGTCGAGAGTATAACTTTTTGTAATCGACATCGAGAGTTTGTGCGTAAAAATTTACTTGGATAAAAAAGATCAAAAATATCCGGAGGAATTTCATTAATTAAAGGTAATACAAAAAGGCGCTAAATTCCTAAGTCAGTTCTCGATACGATCTCCAACGGAGTTATGAATGAGATCACTCGAACTGACACGGCTAGGCCTGATGCTTGTCATTTCGAGTGATTTTTTTCCTGCCTCTTTGAAAAAAATTGTATCGAGAAATGACTTCTACACTTCCACCAAGGTCCCCACTTTATCGCCATTCACCAATTTCATTAAATTACCAAGCTTGTTCATATCAAACACAATGATCGGTAAATTATTCTCTTTGCAAAGAGTAAATGCGGTCATATCCATTACTTCCAAACCTTTTTCGTATACTTCTTGGAATTTAATGGTGTCGTATCTTTTAGCGTTCTTGTCTTTTTCGGGATCCGATGTATAGATTCCATCCACACGCGTTCCTTTTAAAATAACATTAGCCTCAATTTCAATAGCTCTTAAGGTAGCCGCTGTATCCGTAGTAAAATATGGATTTCCGGTACCTGCACCAAAAATAACAACGCGACCTTTTTCTAAATGACGAACAGCTTTGCGACGAATAAATGGTTCGCAAATTTGTTCCATTTTTATAGCGCTTTGCAAACGTGTTTCAATTCCTAATACTTCTAAGGCACTTTGAATAGCCATGCTATTAATAACGGTAGCAAGCATTCCCATATAATCTCCATGCACGCGATCCATTCCGCCTTTTTCGGCCTGGATGCCTCTGAAAATATTTCCTCCGCCAATAACAACGGCAACTTGACATCCGGCATTGACGATCGATTTGATCTCTTTAGCATATTCCTGCAAACGTTCTTGATCAATGCCAAAGCCTTTTTTTCCCATCAAGGCTTCACCGCTAAGTTTTAAAAGAATTCTTTTGTACTTCATACCTGTAATTATACTAATTTTTTTGTTTTGGTTTAAAAAATTTATGAGCAAAAAAAATCCCGACACATTGGTCGGGATAATTAATTAAGCTAACGAATAGCGCTTAAATGCTGTAATAGTAAGGTCTTTGTCAACACTTTGAAGGAACTGACGAACCGTTACTTTGTTGTCGATAAAATATTCTTGATTCAACAAGGTACTGTCTTTATAGAACTTATTTAGTTTCCCTTGCGCGATCTTTTCTACCATATCCTCAGGTTTACCTTCGGCACGAATTTGTTCGCGAGCAATATCCAATTCTCTATCTAATGTTTTTTGATCTACATCACCTTTATCAATAGCCACCGGAGCCATTGCAGCTGCTTGCATTGCTACATTTTTTGCAACATCTGTGCTTACAACCTTGTTAAAGCCAACAATAACCGATAAACGATTACCCGGGTGAATGTATCCTGTAACAAATTCTGCAGAACCTGTTTGATAATAACCTATATCTATTTTCTCGCCAATTTTTCCAACTTGCTCCATAAATTTATCGCCTACGGTAATGTTGTTATCATAAGGCAATGCTTTTAATGCGGTAATATCTGCTGGATTTTTTTCCAAAGCTACTTTTGCAACTTGTTCGGCAAAGGCAATAAAATCAGCGTTCTTTGCAACGAAATCTGTTTCGCAATTCACGCTCACCACAACACCACGTTTGTTATCGGCTGTAGTTTTTGCAAGAACCACTCCTTCTTTAGCATCGCGATCGGCACGATTAGCCGCCACCTTTGCGCCTTTTTTACGAAGATAATCCACTGCTGCTTCAAAATCGCCATTGGTCTCTTCCAAAGCCTTTTTGCAATCCATCATTCCTGCTCCTGTTTGTTGACGTAGTTTATTCACGTCTGCTGCTGTAATTGCCATGTTCATTTTGTTTTTTGTTTTTTTAAAAAAAACGGTCAAACTGTTTCCAGAATGACCGCTTTATATGATTAATGATTTAATTATTTTTTAGCGCTCACTCTCTTGCGAGGTTTTTTAGCTCCGCCGGTCTTTTCTTCATCTTCGGTTTTTTCGAAACCTTTGATGCGTGAACCTTGTGCCAATTCTTCAGCTTCTAAAGCGCTTAATTCTTTAGTATCTTTTTCCTCAGCACTTGCTTCTTTATCCGCTTTACGATCCGATAAACCTTCTCTTACTGCTTCGCACATCAATTCGATGATAAAAGAAATAGAGGTTGAAGCATCGTCATTTGCAGGGATAGCATAATCAACTTGATTAGGGTTTGAGTTTGTATCAACAATTGCAAATGTTGGGATATTTAAACGTTTTGCTTCAGCAACTGCAATGTGTTCTTTAGTGATATCCACTATGAACAACGCAGCCGGTAAACGAGAAAGGTCAGAGATAGAACCGAATTGAATTTCCAATTTAGCTCTTTCGCGAGAGAATTGTAAACGCTCGCGTTTTGAAATGTTTGTATACGTACCATCTGTACTCATTTTATCAATTTGCGCCATGCGACGAACTGATTTACGAATAGTGCTGAAATTAGTTAACATACCGCCCGGCCAACGCTCGGTAACATAAGGCATGTTCACTTCTTTTACTTTAGCTGCTACGATATCTTTAGCTTGTTTTTTTGTAGCAACAAATAATATTTTTTTACCCGAACGTGCAATTTGTTTCAAAGCATTTGCAGCTTCATCCACTTTTGCAACGGTTTTATTAAGATCGATAATATGGATCCCATTTTTTTCGGCATAGATATAAGGAGCCATTGCCGGGTTCCATTTACGTTTTAAGTGACCAAAATGAGCTCCTGCTTCTAATAACGCGTTAAATGTTGTTCTTGTTGACATCTGTAATTTTCCTCTATGATTAATGATTAACGTTTACTGAATTGGAAGCGTGCACGTGCTTTTTTCTGACCGAATTTCTTACGTTCCACCATACGTGGGTCGCGCGTAATTAATCCTTCTGCACGCAGATCTTTTTTGTATTCCGGATTTATCTCAACTAATGCTTTTGCAATGGCTAAACGGATGGCTTGTGCCTGACCCGTGATTCCACCACCTGCTACATTTACTCTTACATCGTACTCATTTGCTGTTTTTGAAACATTAAATGATTGTGTTACATAATACTGTAATGTTGGGGTAGAAAAATAGGTCTTATAGTCTCTGCCATTCACTTCAATGGTTCCGCTACCCTTTGTCATATAGATACGGGCAACTGATGTTTTTCTACGTCCTGATGTGTTGATTACTTCCATTCTTATTTGATTTTACTTAGATCGATCTTTTTTGGTTGTTGTGCTTCCATACCATGTTCTGTTCCTACAAAAATACGAACGTTGGTATTTAAGTTACGACCCAAACGTCCTTTTGGTAACATACCATGAATAGCATGTGCCAAAATTTCGGTTGGATTTTTTATTAATAAGGTTTTAGGGGTTGCAATACGCTGACCGCCCGGATAACCTGTATAGCGCTTGTATTCTTTATCGGCAACTTTTTTACCGGTAAATTTTACCTTTTCTGCATTGATAATGATCACGTTATCGCCACCATCCATATGGGGTGTGAAATTGGTTTTGTGTTTACCACGGATGATCATAGCGATCTTAGAGGCTAAACGTCCAACTACTTCATTCTCTGCGTCAACCAACACCCACTCCTTTTTAGCAGTTGATTTGGTTTGATACTTGGTTTTATAACTTAATGCGTCCACTTTTATTCAATTTTTAAGCGTTTTTCCCAAAAATAAGGGCTGCAAATGTAACGAGTTTTTTTTACCCCAACAAACTTTTTTGGCAAAAACGGACCTTTCTAACCAAAGAAGTTAACAAAAAACCCTGAAAATCGAGTTTTCAGGGTTTTTACGGTGTTTATAGGGGTTTTAAGGCTTATTTTACCTCGTTTCCTTCATTGTCTATTTCGATCACATCATAACCCAACTTTTTTACTTTGTCGAGATTGGTGGCTTTATCGCCTAATACAAAAATAACCAGCTTATCGGCAGGTAAATTCTTTTTGGCAAGACCGTTAATTTCTTCCTTGGTGATGCCATTCAAAATGCTCATTTGCTTGCTTACATAATCTTTCTCCAAATTATAATCCATGATACGTTTAATGAAGAACAATTTTTGCATTGGTGCCTCATAACGTAAAGCATCTGATTGTGACATGGCATTTTTTGTGAAGCTTAATTCTTCGTCATTGATACCACCTTCACGGAATTTAATTATTTCTTTCATGAATTCGGTAAGTGTGCTATCTGTGGTATTAGCTTTAAATCCACCCGAGAACGTAAATGGTCCCGCAAATTTTGATCCACCAAAACCTGTTCTGCATCCGTATGTCCAGCCTTTTACTTCGCGTAACAAAAAATTCAATCGACTATTGAAGGCCGCTCCAAATGAATAATTCATAATGTTGCTTTTGAAATATTCTCCAAAAGGCTCATAGGCAAACGCAACGTAACCCGCTCTGATCTCGCTTTGCGCAGCACCTTTTTTATCGCAGAAATAGATCTTTGTTTTTTCGATGGCCGGTTTTGCAGGCTCATCGTATTTTCTGGCACCTTTATCCTTTATATCATTCATAAAAGCAAGATGTTTCATCATCTCATCTTTTGTTACATCTCCCGAAATAGAAACAGAGATGAAACTACTATTCATGCTTTGATCGTAAAACCCTTTTACATCATCAAGTGTGATGTTGTTCAAACTATTGGTTGTTCCATTGGTTGGAATTCCTATCACGCTGTTCTTGCCAAATAGAAGTTTTTTGTAAAGATTATCTGCTAATCCGGCAGCCGACATTTGCGCTTGGATAATTCCATCGCCTTGTCTTTTCTTTTCCAATTCAAATTCGGTCTTGTCAAATTTAGGTTCAAATAAACTTTCTTTTAAGATTGCCATAGTTGCTGCAACATTCTCTTTAAAACATTCTACCGAACAATTGATCTCATCTTCGCCTGCATTTACATTGATGCGACTTCCCAAGCGATCTAATTTATTTTCCACTTCTTCAGCCGACGTTTTCATAGTGCTTTGTCCCCACACCGAAGTGAGCA
>JAHEYC010000017.1 GCA_023251775.1 Sphingobacteriaceae bacterium
TTTTTACTTAACTTTTTTAATTCGGCAATTACCTTTTCTTTCTCCGGTTGTACTTCGTAAGTAGGTTCAAAATTGTTCTCTATATCAACGCCGTAGCCCTTTTTTACAAGGTCGCGAACATGTCCAAAACTTGACCGAACCGTGAAGTCTTTCCCTAAAAATCCCTCTATAGTTTTAGCTTTTGCGGGTGACTCAACGATAACTAAATTTTTACTCATTTGATTTATAGTGCTGTAAAAAAAATTTTCGCAAAGGAATAAAATTTAAAAGACAATATCCAAAATTTTAGGTCAATCGTTGAAATCAAGGCATAAAAAGCCCGAAAAAGAGTTAAATTCTGTCATTTTGTCATTAAATTGAGTAAATTTGTGGTCCCGATTAATTTTTAATGGAACCGGAAAGTAAAATAATTGACGAGTCGAAACAAGGTGAGGCCATTTTGGTTAAAAAACCGATCGTTTCAAACGGCAAAAAGCTGTTTTTGGAGAGCTATGGTTGCCAAATGAACTTTGCCGACAGCGAGATCGTAGCCTCTATATTAATAGATAAAGGTTATACAACTACAAATGATTTTGAAGAGGCCGATCTTATTTTTGTGAATACCTGCGCTATTCGCGATGCCGCCGAAGCCCGTGTACGCAATAGATTGAACGATTTTAAGAGAGTGAAATTAAAAAATCCAAAAGCTCTAGTAGGAGTTTTAGGCTGCATGGCCGAGCGTTTAAAAACGCAATTTTTGGAAGAAGAAAAGTTGGTAGATATTGTTGTTGGTCCTGATGCTTACCGCGATCTTCCGAATTTAATTGAAGAAGCAGAAGATGGTCGCCGTGCGATCAATGTTATATTAAGTAAAGAAGAAACTTACGCTGATCTTACTCCTGTAAGGCTTACCAGTAATGGCGTTTCAGCATTTATAAGCATCACGCGTGGATGTGATAATATGTGCAGTTTTTGTGTGGTACCTTTTACAAGAGGAAGAGAAAGAAGTCGCGATCCAAATAGTATTGTAAAAGAAGCCAAAGAAGCTTTTGATGCAGGTTACAGGGAAGTTACTTTACTCGGGCAAAACGTTGATTCATACATTTGGGCCGGTGGAGGATTGAAAAAAGAGATCTTAACGGATGAACAAAAAGGCAGTGCTGTGAACTTTGCACAATTATTGGAGAAGGTAGCATTAGTAAATCCTGATCTGCGTGTGCGTTTTTCAACCTCGCATCCAAAAGATATGACGGACGATGTACTTTATATGATGGCCAAACACGAGAACATTTGTAATAATATTCATTTGCCGGTGCAGAGTGGAAGCTCAAAAGTATTGGAGATGATGAATCGTGGTTACACCCGCGAATGGTACAAAGAACGAATTGCAGCAATAAGAAAAATTATTCCCGATTGTGGAATTAGCACCGATATCATTACAGGATTTTGCGCCGAAACAGATGAAGAACACAAGGAAACATTGAGTTTGATGGAAGAAGTGCAATATGATTTTGCATTTATGTTCATGTATAGTGAGCGTCCAAAAACTTTAGCAGAACGCAAATACGCCGATGATGTTCCCGAAGAAATAAAAAGAAAACGCTTGAGCGAAGTAGTGGATCTGCAACGGATACACAGCGGAATTAGAACAAAACAAGGCTTAGGAAAAATTCATAGAGTATTAATTGAAGGGTTCTCAAAAAAATCGGAAGAGCAATTGATGGGACGTAATTCTCAGAACTCAGTTGTTGTTTTTCCAAAGGGGAATCATAAAAAAGGAGAGTATGTGAATGTATTGGTTGACCAATGCACAAGTAGCACTCTGATAGGAAAGGTAGTTTAAAATGAATATTAGCGATATTAAAAATAAGTTTAGCATTATTGGCCACAACACTTTGTTAGAGCGTGCCATCGAAATTGCTTTGCAAGCCGCACCAACTGATCTCAACGTTTTAATTAATGGTGAAAGTGGAACAGGTAAAGAAGTTTTTCCGCAAATTATCCATCAATTCAGTTCGCGCAAACATGGTCCGTACATTGCGGTAAACTGCGGTGCAATTCCCGAAGGAACTATCGATAGCGAATTATTTGGTCACGAAAAAGGCGCATTTACCGGAGCTTTAGAAGCACGCAAAGGTTATTTTGAAGTTGCTAATGGCGGAACAATTTTTTTGGATGAAGTAGGGGAGTTACCGCTTTCAACACAAGCACGTTTGTTACGTGTTTTGGAAACAGGAGAATTTATTAAAGTTGGAAGCAGCAAGGTTCAAAAAACAGATGTACGTGTAGTTGCTGCAACCAATATTAATTTTTACCAGGCTATTGAGCGCGAAAAATTCCGTGTGGATCTTTATTATCGTTTGAATACATTGCCAATTTTTTTACCGCCATTACGTGAGCGTAAAGAGGATATTCATTTATTGTTCCGAAAATTCTCAAATGATTGCTCTACAAAATACCGCATGCCAGTGGTTAAATTAACTGCCGATGCAGAACAAGTGTTGACCAATTATTTTTGGCCGGGAAACATCCGTCAACTGAAGAATATCACCGAACAAATTTGCATCATCGAAAAAAATCGAGAGATAAATGCCGAGACCTTATTAAAATACTTACCTCAATATAGTTCAAACAACGTCCCTGTACTTATGAGGACTGATAATGCTTCCGGAGGATCGGCCTTAAATGGCGATTTTAAAGAGCGCGATCTTTTCTATAAAATTATTGTTGATCTTAAAAAAGAAGTGAACGATCTTAAGTCGGTTGTTCATGATATTATTGTGAATTCAGGCGGTGCCGTTAAAGTTATTCCAAAAGAAGAAGTGATCTTTCATAACGATGATATGAATAATGGATCAAATGGAACGATCACTATTCACAAACCGGTGATCCAAAATTCAAATACCGGACAAACTATTGAAGTTGAAGAAACACTTTCGTTGCAAGACAAAGAAAAGGACATGATCAAAAAAGCATTGCGTAAACACAAGGGAAAACGTAAATATGCTGCAAAAGAATTAGGTATAAGCGAAAGAACCTTGTACCGAAAAATAAATGAATACAATATTGTTGAATAAGAAATGAGCACTTTTAAAATGATATCCGGATTTGCATTGATGATAGCAGTAGTTGTTGTTTTGTCATCGTGCAAACCTCGCATCTCCTTAAGCGGAGCATCAATTCCTGCTGAAGCTAAAACGATCTCCGTAGCATTTTTTACAAATAATTCGTCGCTCGCCCCACCAAGTTTATCGCAGATCTTCACCGAAAAATTGCGTGATGTTGTTTCTCAACAAACCAATTTAGCTCTGATGAAACAAAATGGAGATCTGTTGTTTGAAGGATCCATTGTGGATTACAACGTGGCACCGGTTGCTATTCAGGCTTCAGATAAAGCGGGTTCTAACCGTTTAACCATTGTGGTAAGTGTAAAATATTTCAATAAATTTGATGAAACAAAGAATTTTGACCAAACATTTTCGCGCTTTGCCGATTATCCAAGCAGTGCAAGTTTATCATCAAAAGAATCGGAGTTAATGACAGAGATAAACAGGCAATTGACAGAAGATATTTTTAATAAAGCATTCAATAATTGGTAAAATTTGAATTCGAAGAGATTATATTCATATTTAAAAGATCCTTCACAATTAGTGAATGGAAATTTATCGGAGTTAGAAAAACTCACGCAAGAATTTCCCTATTTTCAAACGGCGCATTTGCTTTATGCGATTTCTTCCAAACGAAATGATGCTTCGGCCTTTCAACGTTCTATTAA
This sequence comes from Sphingobacteriaceae bacterium, assembly GCA_023251775.1. Lineage (GTDB taxonomy): Bacteria > Bacteroidota > Bacteroidia > B-17B0 > Aurantibacillaceae > Aurantibacillus. Next base: position 3,755 of record JAHEYC010000017.1, read on the forward strand.
GAAAACTGCCATTGTAGCCGTAAGCAGAAATCATTTGTACGAATTATTATATGCCAACAAACCGGTTGAGATAAAAGAAGAGATAAAACCTGTAAAAGTTGAATCTGATCTTGTGATTTTAGAATTGCCTGAAGAAAAAAGGACGATCGAGAAAAAGATCGACATCAACGAGCAGGTGGAAAGAGAAATCCAAAAGGATGTTGTAGAAGCGTTTGTAGAAAAAGAGATCCTACATACAAATACAGCGCATAAAAAAGATATTCCAATACCTGAAGGTGCAAGTTTTGGTCAATGGATAAAATTCATTAAGCGAAAAAACGAAGGTGAAATTGATGAAACTGAAGTAAAGGAAGAAAGGAAGGAAGAAAAGAGAACACGGGTTGACGATCAGCAAAAAAAGGCAAAACAAAAGCAGTTAATTGACAAAATAATTGATACAAATCCTACTTCAATAAAGTTAAATAAAGACTCAAAATTCTTTGTGGCCGATCAAAAAGCTAAAGAGAGTTTGCTTGAAAATGAGGAACTTGTAACCGAGACCTTAGCCAGCATTTATGCCTTGCAAGGAAGTGTAGGTAAGGCCATTCGCGCCTATCAGATCTTAAGTTTGAAATATCCAAATAAAAGTGCTTACTTTGCATCCCTTATTGAAGAATTAAGGAAAGAAAAATAAAAACAGAACGTCATGATCTTCTCAATATTAATAGTTATAGTTTGCATACTACTTATTCTGGTGGTATTGATCCAAAATTCAAAAGGTGGAGGAATCCAAAGTCAGTTTGGCGCCGCTAACCAAATAATGGGTGTAAAACGCGGAACAGAGGTTATCGAAAAATTAACTTGGGGTTTAGCAATTGCATTATTCTTTTTCAGTATTGTCTTGGCTCCAAAAAATACAGGAACATCAGCTGTTTCTGAGGAAGAATCCAACTCAAAAGTAAAAAATCGCGCATCTACTGCTGCACCATTGCCGCAACAACAACAGCAACAACCAAATCAGCAAATGCCTAATCAACCACGATAAAAAGAAATTTTATTAAAAACCCCGACCGAAAGTGTCGGGGTTTTTTATTTACGGATGTTTTGTGGATAAATGTAAGTGCAAATAGTTTCATTCGAACAGAAATCACTTAAATTTACACGCAACAAACATGCAGGTATTTAAATTTGGTGGTGCATCGGTTAAAGATGCGGAAGCAGTTATAAATGTTGGAAGCATTTTAAAAAAACATGCGCAACAACCCACAGTAGTGGTGGTTTCGGCCATGGGCAAGGTAACCAACAAGCTTGAAGAATTGGTGAAAGCCTATTTTTTCAAAACACCGAATATGATGGAAGTGTTTGAGGATGTGAAAAAATATCACTTCGATATTTTAAAAAAATTAATTCCAAATACATCCGATCCCATTTATAATGATCTTGAAAATGTATTCCTCGAAATGCTCTGGGCAATTGAAGAACCACCCGCGTTCACATTCAATCATCATTACGATCAAATAGTTTCCTTGGGAGAAGTGCTCTCTACAAAAATTGTTTCAGCGTATCTTAACCATACTGGAATTGCGAATCAGTGGATGGACGCCAGAGGAATTATTCAAACCGATAATACCTATCGCGAGGGAAAAGTAGATTATGCGTTGAGCGAACAAGTGGTGCAAACGCAATTACAACCGGTGCTCAACAAAAATAAAATTGTTATTACACAAGGTTTTATCGGCGGAACTTCCGAAAATTACACAAGCACCCTTGGCAGAGAAGGCAGTGATTATACAGCATCATTACTTGCTTATTTTTTGAACGCCGAAAAGGTCATTATTTGGAAAGATGTTCCGGGTGTGCTTAACGCCGATCCAAAATATTTTAAGAACACACAAAAATTAAAAGAACTCACGTATCACGATGCGATCGAGCTCACGTATTACGGCGCATCGGTGATACATCCAAAAACCATAAAGCCCTTGCAAAACAAGGGAATTCCACTCTTTGTAAGATCATTTTTAAAACCCGAAGAAGAGGGAACGGTGATCAAAGAATCTGATCAGCGCTTGAATGTGACCAGTTATATTTTCAAAACAGATCAGATCTTAATTTCAATTCAACCGAAAGATTTTAGTTTTATTGCAGAAGACAATCTCAGCAATATTTTTGCCATCTTTTCCAAACATGGCGTCAAAGTAAATATGATGCAGAACTCCGCAATAAGCTTTAGTGTTTGTGTAGATCATGATGATTTCAAGATCAAACCACTCATCGAAGAATTACAAGATCAATTCAAAGTGCTTTACAACACAAATGTTCAGCTCATGACCATCAGAAATTACGATAATGATATCGTGAATAAACTTTCCGAAAATAAGGTGGTTTTGATGGAACAAAAAAGTAGAAATACACACCAGATGGTGCTTCAATCGGAGTAGGACTTAATTCCGTCTAATTTAGCGTTTTAAATGTTAAAATTTTAACAAATTTCTTCTGCTATTATTTGTTTTTTAATATACTTTCGCTAATTTAGCACCCTAAGCACATTGAGTGAAAGTGTGCTTTCAATTATTTAATGAAAAAAAATATGAGAAAATTACTTACCAAAGTTAGTCTTCTGTTAGTAGGCTTTTCGGGCGTTGTGATGGCACAACAAGATCCTCAGTTTACACAGTTCATGAACAACAAACTGATGTACAACGCCGGATACGCTGGTAACACAGGAAATATCTGTGGAGTATTACACTTCCGTCAACAATGGACAAGTTTTCCGGGCGCACCGCAATCTTTCGCATTAACTGCTGATATGCGTTTACCTGAAACACCGCTTGGTCTTGGATTGAACGTGATGATGGATAAGATCGGACCTATTCAAACTTTATTCCTACGTATTCCTGTTGCTTACAACATGAATCTTTTAGGGGGAACTTTAGGTCTTGGAATAGATCTTGGTATGTTACAAAAACAAGTAAATGAAAATTGGATACAACCTGATGTTGGCGCGATAGATAATTCGATCCCGGGTACTTACCAGTATGGTGTAAATCCGAGCTTGAATAAATTAACTTATGACGTTGGTTTTGGTGCTTTCTATTCGATCCCTCGTAAGATCTATGTTGGTATCTCTTCAAGTCACTTACCGGCTCAATTGTTAAAAACAACGGATAGCGTGCAGTACCGTGTAACTCGTCACTATTATGTTCAAGCGGGTTATCATTTGGCTTTAGACCCAAGAAATGAGATCATCCCGAATATTATGATCCGTTCCGACGTAAATGCCACAGTAATAGATGCTAACGTAACTTATATGTGGAATCAAAACGTGATCGCAGGTCTTACTTACCGTCATAATGATGCAGTTGCACCAATGATTGGTTATCAACACTTTACCCCAAAAGGAATGTCAATTAAAGGTGTTTATTCTTACGACTTTACACTCTCTAAAATTAAAGGCTATTCCGGTGGTACTCACGAGATTACTGTAGGAGTTTGCTATCCTTTAACAAAGAAAAAAATGGCAAGTTACGGCGACGAGAGATTTTTAAATTAAAAACGAAACCTTTTTAACTATCGAGCGTTAAAGCCACTTACTGCTAACACCAATTGTTAATAACTCATTAACATCCTGAGTTTGTAACCTTTGAAAAAAGCAGTGTTATAAAAAGAAAGTATATGAAAAGACTACTGATATTAGCTTCGTTTACAGCCCTAGTTGTTGGTTGTAATACTCACAGCGCTGAATTAGTTGGAGTAGTAGGTCGTGAAAAATGGTATCAACCTGATCCATTCGGAACGCTTTATATCCCTATGGGATCGTACCACATGGGTCCGGACGATGAGGAGGCCCCAATGGCGCACACCACCAAATCAAAAATGGTATCGGTGCAAGCCTTTTACATTGATGATTCTGAGATCTCAAATAATGAGTATCGTCAATTCGTTTATTGGGTTCGTGACTCTATAGCCCGTAAATTATTGGCATACGGATCTAATGGTGAAGCTGAAGAGTTTCAAATTTCGCAAGATGATTACTTAGCTGCATGGCCGGTTTTCAAAGGTGATAATAACTTACAGGATCCATATATCAATTGGGACAAAAAAATAAACTGGGAAAGTGGCGACGATGATTATCGTGCCGATCTTCAACCAATGTATTTGCCTGAGGGAGAACGCTTCTATAATCGTAAAGAAATTGATACACGTAAATTAAATTACGAGTACTACCGTATCGATATCAAATTAGCAGCGTCAAAAACAAATCGTTTCCGTGGAAATAAATCGGCCGACGTGCAAGATGCGGCGCATGATTATAAAAAAGCGGATTATATAAACGGTGTTAACTTAAATGATGGTCAAAACGGTGCGCCGGGTGGAGTTTCTACACAAGTAGGCGATCCTGCGAAAGACAGTAAAACGCTTGGTACATATAATGTAAAAGATCAAGAGTCAATTGGTGCTGGTAATTACCGTGAGCGCGTAAGAAATGGTGTTGACCGTTCGGTTTTCATTATTAAAGATATAATTAATGTATACCCAGATACTTTAGCTTGGGTACATGATTACACATACTCGTTCAATGAGCCCTTAACTAATATGTATTTCTGGCATCCGGCTTATGATGATTATCCCGTAGTAGGTGTAACTTGGAAACAGGTTCGTGCTTTCTCTATCTGGAGATCATTATTATTGAATAACTTCTTAATGGGTACCGGTCAATCTATCGTTAATGATTTCCGTTTACCAACTGAATCTGAGTGGGAATATGCTGCTCGTGGTGGTCTGGATAAATCTCCATACCCTTGGGGCGGTCCTTATATCCGTAACTCACGTGGTTGTTTCTTAGGAAACTTTAAGCCAATGCGTGGATCGTATATTGATGATGGTGGATTCCACTCTGTGTATATTTATTCTTATAACCCTAACGATTACGGTTTATATTGCATGGCAGGTAACGTATCGGAGTGGACAAGTAATGCTTACGATGAGTCGGCTTACGACTTCCAACACGATCTTAATCCTGATTATACATATGAGGCGCAAGAAAAGGACGCGAACGTATTGAAACGTAAAGTTATTCGTGGTGGTAGCTGGAAAGACGTAGGTTATTATCTGCAAACCAGCACACGTACTTACGAATATCAAGATACTGCTAAGTGTTACCTTGGTTTCCGAAATGTAATGACGTATTTAGGCCGCGCTAAAGGCGATGAGATCTAGTTCTTTAATAAAAAACACAAACACAAATAAATCTAATCACTAACAAACACAAAACACATCACTATGGCTAAATTAGGAAAAGTACAAGGCTTTAAGAGGTACTTACACTTGGCATCTTGCTTCGGCGCTTCTATCGTAATTATTGGGGCTTTATTTAAGATCATGCACTGGCCGGGTGCATCTATCGCACTTATTGGAGGTCTTGGTACAGAGGCTATTCTTTTCGCGTTATTCGGAATCGATATTCCTCATGAGGAGGTTGACTGGACTTTAGCTTATCCTGAATTAGCAGGTATGGGTCATGAAGAACCAGAGCATGGTAACGGTTTACCTGTTTCTCAACAATTAGATAAAATGTTGGAAGAGGCGAAGATCGGTCCTGAATTGATCGAAAGCTTAGGGGTTGGAATGAAAACTTTAAGCGAGTCGGCAAATAAAATTGGTGACATCTCCGATGCACATACTGCAACCAGCGAATACGTAAAAAGCGTTAATGCTGCTTCTGCTAACGTTTCTACTTTAGCTGATACATATAGAACTGCCGCTAAAACTATGGAAGACCTTGCAAATTCAAATGATGCAGGTTATTCAATTGGCGAGTCATTAAATAAAGTTTCTAAGAACCTTTCTGCTTTAAATGCAACTTACGAATTGCAATTACAAGGAAGCAAAGATCACTTGGATGCTACCAATAAATTCTATGACGGATTGCACGATCTAATGAAGAATCTTCACGATTCAGTGGAAGATACTCGTAAGTATCGTCAAGAAATGTCTTCATTGTCAAATAACTTAGGTGCCTTGAATACAATTTATGGCAACATGTTAAGTGCAATGAATTACAACAAGTAATTATTATGTAATGATTCCCGTAACTTTTGAAGGTTATGGGGTTATTACGTTCATAAAGAAATTAATTTTTAACTATAAAGAAACTATAACAAAATGAGCGGAGGCAAAGAAACCCCTAGGCAGAAGATGATCGGGATGATGTACTTAGTACTCACTGCACTTCTGGCTATGAACGTATCAAAACAAATTTTAAAGGGTTATGTAACCGTTAACGAGAGTATGGAGCATAGCAAGAAGAACCTTACCACTAACAACAAATTGGTAATGGAAGCTTTTCAAAATACCATCAACGGTAACCCGGCTGCAAAACCTTATTATGATAAAGCTGTAGAAGCTGAACAAAGAATAAAGGAAGTAGTAAAATACATCGATGGCATAAAAAAGATCGTGTTTGAGGAAACCGAGAAATTAGGAGGTGGAGACACAATGCAATTAAGATTTGCACCCTCTCTTGATAATTATGACATACCAACGCATATTTTAATAGGTAGTGACGCTGCAACACCTGAGAATAAACCAAACTCTGCGTTAGAGTTGAAGAGTAAAATGGATGGTTTAATGAATGGTTTAATTGCACAATTAGATGGAATGCAAGCTGACAAGAAAACTAAATTCTTGCCGGAGATCTATAACAACTTGAAGAAAAAGTTGACCGACATGAAACCACACGACAGCGGTGCTGAAGAAGATGGAATCAAAATGACTTGGGATGTTGAGAACTTCTATCACTTACCTGAAGCTGCGGTTATCACTAACTTAAACAAAATGCAAGCCGACCTTTTGAACTTAGAAGCTGAGATCTTAGGTGAGTATAGTGCTGCATCCGGTAAATTAGCGATCAAATTTGACAAGTTAACTGCAAAAGTAATTGCACCTTCTTCTTACATTCAAGCTGGTCAACCGTATAAAGCCGACGTATTTTTAGCTGCGTCTTCAAGTGCTTTAGGTGATGAACAGATCCAAGTAAGTATTGGTAAGGATACTTTAACCGGTGCCGGTAACGACAAAGTAAAACTCGAAATGGGTATGGGTAAAATTGAACTTCCAACAGGTGGCGTTGGTGAACAAAACCACACAGGTGTGATCATGTTCAAAAAGCCCGATGGTACTGTTGAACCTTATCCTTACCATTTATCCTACATGGTAGCTGCGCCTTCTGCTGCGGTTGCTTTGGATAAAATGAACGTATTCTATATTGGTGTTCCAAACCCAATCAGTGTATCTGCGGGTGGTGTGGCTCCAAGTGAGCTTTCTGTTTCAGGAAGCGGTGGTATCAAATTAGCACCTAAAGGTGGTGCTGGTAAATATGAAGTTACCGCTACTACTCCGGGTTCTGTTACTATTAGCGTTTCTGCTAAAACTAAAGACGGAATGAAACCTCAAGGTACATTCAAATTCCGTGTGAAGAAAATTCCAGATCCGGTTGCAAAAGTTGGTGGTAAATCAGGTAACGTAGATATGAAGAAGATCGAACTTTCTTCTATCGGTGGTGTTGTTGCCGATCTTCCCGGTTTCGACTTTGAAGCAAAATTCGTTGTTGTATCTTTTGAATTAACAGCCGTTGTAAAAGGGGTGTTGAAATCAGAAGCATGTTCTGGTAATAGTCTTTCGAGTGGTGCTCGTCAGATATTAGCAACTGCCGGAGTTAACAGTAAAATATTTGTTGAGAACGTTAAAGCAAAAGGTCCTGATGGATCTATTAGGAATATACCAGGCGTTACAATAAAAGTAAAATAAACCATATGAAACGTAACATTTTAATAGTAATGGCTCTCCTTGTTTTCGGACAAGTGTTTTCTCAGGGGCCAACCATTTTTAATCCCGGTGATTATAAAGATGGAATTTACGATAAAGAAAATGCTATTAATAGGAAATTCATTCCTTATACTCACCTGCGTGAGGGAGATGTTACGTGGGAAAAACGCGTTTGGCGCGATGTTGACATGCGTGAAAAGCTAAATCACCAGTTATATTATCCAATTGAGACCTTAGCAAGCAGGATATCGTTATTTCAAGTATTGTCTAAATACATTCTAAAAGGTGAATTGTTGGCTTTTGGTGATGAGGAATTCGTTTCTCCATTAGAGTTATCACAAATTCGCGATAAGATAAAAAAATGCGACTCGTTAGATGAGAGTAATGTGGATGCTGAAGGTAACGAGATCATCACCAAAGTATTTAAATGTGACTCAACTTCGATCTTCCGTAATATTCGTTTGTACCGCTTAAAAGAGGATTGGTTCTTCGATAAACAAAAATCAGTACTTGAAGTTCGTATACTTGGTATGGGTGTGTTCACTTACGATGAAGAAAAAGAAGCGGTAAAAGAACAATTCTGGGTGTATTTCCCTGCTTGTCGTCCTTTATTTGCTAAACACGAGGTGTTCAATCCAAAGAATGATAGCGAAAGACGTACGTTCGAAGATATCTTCTGGAAAAGACAATTTGCAAGTACTATAACTAAAGAAACTAACGCTTACGACCGTTCTATTATTCAATATGCAAGAGGTATTGACGCCCTTTTAGAAAGCGATCGCATCAAAGGCGATATCTTCCGTTGGGAACATGACCTATGGCATTTCTAATATCTTGAAAACTTTGAAACCCTCGAGCGATCCTCGAGGGTTTTTTATTTCCCATACCTCTGAAAATTTATCATTTCTTCGTTGGACTTCGAGCATGGAATCCTCATTTACGTTTAGTAAACTCCGGTTCCATGCTCTCGTCCGCCTCGAACTGATAAATTTTGAGAGGTATGGTTTTAGGGCCTACGTCCGCCAAAAATGATACAATTTTGAAAGGCGCCCGTCCCCGTAATTCCATCGATGCGTGAGGGTCCCGATAGCTATCGGGAGAGCCATTGTTTGAGCTCCTTTTTTATTTCTTGTGCTTCCATGTTGATTTTAGCGCAAGAAATGAAAAAGAGCGAGGTGGCCCTTCGATAAACTCAGGATAAACTCCAGCCCGACCCTATGAAGTGAAAAACTTCAATCGTATGTCCGGTTTTTCATTTCATGGGGGCACGCCCAAATAATTAAACTCTTTTTACTCTTTAGATCGCTAAATAAAAATCCCGGTCTTTCAACCGGGATCTTACATCGTTTTTAATAAAGAATTACATTGTTAGTTTAGTGCGTAAAGCGTAGATCTTCTCACTTATCGATTTGAATTTTGCCGCCGTCATATCCTCGGGCTTCTTAACATTATTGATCTCTTTGTGAATAGCTCTGAATTCCGAATTCATGTCTTGTGCTTCTTTTTTGTCCTTATGATCATCCATTACGGTCACCAAATTCCCAAGGTGAAAGCGCTGATCCCAAAGATGTTTACGTCCTTTTGCTTTTACAGCCTCATCCGTTGCTTTATCGGTTATTTTACATGCTAAATAAAGACTCTCTAGCCATCCGCCAGAGAATACGGTTGACGCTGTATATAAGCGCTCGTTGGTGCGTAAATAACTATCACTCTTAATTAAGATCTCATCCAATATCTGAAGCAATGAATCTTTACTTGCTAAATTCTTCTCTGCTCTTTTTCCTATCATTTGATCAACAGCACCTTTTAATCCTAGGGCATCAGAAGTGATCAGAACTGTTTTCATGTATTTCAATACATCTTCACCACGTTCATTTACGATAGCATAACACATATCAATATTGTAAATACCTAAGTTCACAGCCTTAGAGAACTCAGAGCTGTAATTCTTTCCTTTTTTAGGATCGTTCATCAACGATTGGTCATAATCAATTCCCCATTTTGAAAGCTCATCAATGCTTGCTGCAGGTGAGGGTATGTTTGCTAAAGCAAAATCGAATTTGAATTTTGCAACATCATCAACCGTTACAGGAGTTGTGTCTTTTGCAACTTGCGCAACGCTGTCTGTAATGCCCTTGTCTTCAGCTTGAGTTTCGCCACCACCACACGATGACAGTAAAACAATGCTTAATGAAGCTACGGCGAATGACTTTAAATTTCTCATAATTATAGAGGGTTTAACTTCAACAAATATATTACTTTTGTTCAGAAATCCGCCTAATTCCTTACAAAATTTAATCACAGTAAAGCTCAAAATTGAGGCAATTGACATTCTTGAGTAGTGTGCGGAACGAATAGGGGCTTGGTCAAGCTTTTTTTCCAACGACTACCGTATTGGTATTTTCAACCGTATTGAATCGCTCTATTTTACATGAGCCATTTAAAAAGGGAAGTAAAGTGGATAATTGTTGCTCACAGTTCTCATTTGAAATACCGGCATTAAAAATAAAACATCCATTCTTGGTCATAAGTTGAATAGCATTATTCCAAAATTGTTCCGAATAAAAAACATCTGGTACAATTGCATCAATGTAAATGTCTACTATCAGAAGGTCGAATTTTTTAGAATTATTCTTTACATACTCATTAGCATCCTTATGTACAATTTCTAAATTTGGATCATCTTTAAGTCCAAATTCGTTCACTGCTATATCAATTACCGTTTTGTCTATTTCAACTGCAGTAATTTTGCCTGCAGATCCAACATCATTTCGAAGGGTTTGAATAACGCTGCCTCCGCCAAGTCCGAGCAATAGAATGGTTTCAACTTTGCTAAGATCAACTTTGCTAAGACCAAATTTTAAGATGCGTTGTAAAGAGCCATACGAATAATTAGCATTGGCACTATCTAAAAGTTTTCTTCCTCTGCTATACGTTAACTCCAACAGCCCATTTTGTTCTGTTCTTACTTTCGTAGTAATAGGATAAAAATAACTTAGAAACTTTATGAAAATATTGGATCTCATTAATGAAGGTTGATCATCCTATAAAAATAAAAGATCCTCCCAACATTAAGCAAGGAGGATCCAATGAATAAAATTAGTTTATAATTGCGCTTGTAGTTTAGCTGCCAATTGTGCTTTTGGAGCAACACCCACTTGCTTATCTACAACCTGTCCGTTCTTAAAATATAAAAGAGTAGGGATGTTACGAATTCCGTATTTCATGCTGATATCAGCGTTGTGATCAACATTTACTTTTCCAACGATCGCTTTTCCGTCGTATTCTTTTGCCAGTTCTTCAACTACAGGACCAACCATGCGGCAAGGACCGCACCATTCTGCCCAAAAATCTAATAATACCGGTTTATCGCTTTTTAAAACTAATTCGTCAAAGTTCGCGTCTGTTATTTCTAATGCCATAATAAATTATTTTTTATAAGGTTTGTCTTTCAATAATCGTTCCATTCAAAGTTAAGGTCTTTATGTCACAAAACCATGACATAAGCACCGGTTTTTGAGCATTAATTAACAGTATTTTTCTTTTTATACTCAAAAAACAAGCTAAGTCCGATGCTTAGGAATAAAATGGCAGAGCCCGCCATAGCAATACTGTTGCCGGTTTGATAAGTTTTAGGTTCAAACTTAAATTCCACTTTGTGTTTTCCGGCAGGCACTAACATTGTACGCAAAACATAATTTCCGCAAGCGTGAGGTTTTAATTGTCCGTCAACATACGCATTCCATCCAAACGGATAATATATTTCCGAAAACACTGCCATTTGTTCGGCTGCAGTTTCACTTTCGTACGTTAAATGATTTGGTTGGTACGACATAAGTTTAATACTTCCTTGTCCATCATATGTTTCCTTGTAAGGAACTTCTGCTTTAAATTTTTCTTGTACAACTAAGTCTCGTTTTGTATTTGTTTTATAAAGTTCCGTGATCTCATCATCAGAATTCGCTACCGTTTTTACATTCCTCACGAACCATGCATTTCCATTAGCTTTTGAGTTTGTGAATGGCACAGCTCCTCCTTCGCCACCGGGAAGAATAAAATATTTTGTATTTAGCATATTGATCACGTTCAATTTCGAAAGTAATTCATCCATTAAACTATCATTACCTAATGCTTTATTAGCGCCGGCATAGAACGTACTTATCTCTTTGGATATATGAAAATCCACTAACTCTTGATATTTTTTAAGTTTAGCGCCATGATATCCTCCAATTGATTGATGATAATAAGAGGTTGATGCATCATTGAATGTATTCACCGTTAAATTTAATACACGATTATTCAATCCTTTATCTTCTAATATTTTTTCATCAGCCGAACTTTTTTGAGATACATCTTGCATGTTCTGCATTTTTGGAACAAATGAACTTGCATCCAAATAGCGTATATCAACTGTCCAAAGATCGATCAAAATAAAAATACCCAAGGCGGCAAGTAAGATCTCGCGTTTAATTTTGTTTGTATAGAATAAATAAATAAAAACGGCAGCCATTAAAATAAAAATAAGCGAACGCATAGCGTCCGATCTAAATATGGCTTCCCGCGCTTTTTCAAGCTCGGGCATCATTTGTGCGACATAAGGTTTTACTTGTGCTTCAGGATTTCCGCCTTTGGTAAATTCTTGCACTAACATGGCTTCTTCGTTTGTTCCGCTGAAGGTATTGAACATAGATGGCGCGAAATAACATAGCAAACAAAAACCACCAATAATACTGGTAGAAATAAAGAAAAGTTTTTTTAGCTCAATACCGTTCTTCGCAAAACGTAAGGTGATCTTATCGCTCCAGTTCTTGTGTTTTAATAATTCATTTACTGCTAAAATGGCCATAAGTGGAATAGTAAGTTCGGCAACGATCAATATCATACTCACGGCGCGAAATTTATTGTATCCGGGAACATGGTCCATAAAAAAATCACTCAGCCATTTATAATTACTTCCCCAACTTAATGCAACGGTGAGTAATGTTGCAAAGAACAAAGGCCATTTTAAATTATTCTTCACCACAAACATTCCTAAAAATGCAAGGAAAATAACAATAGCACCAATGTAAACCGGTCCGCTTGTAAAAGGTTGGTCGCCAAAATACGAATACATAGAACCAACTTGCTCTTTGTATTCAGGATCAACTTTTTTCAAAGCATTTGCATCGGTTTTTTTGATAGAACTGCTTGGACCTCCTTTAAAATTTGGAATTAAAAAAGTAAATGTTTCGCCAATACCATAACTCCATTGCGTAGCGTAATCTTTATCTAAACCTGATGTAACATTATTCGCATTCTTCTGCAATTTTTCGTTTATCGTAAGATCAGTTCTTCCGCGCGTACTCATTTTACCGTACTCATTTGTGCACATTAAATTTCCGGCGTTGGGTAAAACACCAATAAGTGATGCAGCAATAAATAAACCTAAAGCAATGGCAAATGGTTTTAAAGCTTTTGTACGGAATGCGCTGATGGCATAACCTAACACAACAAATCCAATTAAAATATAACCGTAATACGAGATCTGCACGTGATTGGCATTTAATTCCATGGCCGTGAAAAGCGCTGTAACAGCAAATCCCAGCCAGGTGCGACCGTTGAATAATAAAATAATTCCTCCAAGCAAGGCAGGCAAATAACCTAATGCATTTGCTTTTGAATTATGTCCGGCTTCGATGATAATTAAAAAATAACTACTGAGTCCATATGCGAGTGCACCAACAATGGCGAGCCAAGGATCAACCTTTAAACAGAGTAAGAGAATAAAAAATCCTAAAAAATACAAGAACATATATCCGGAAGGATGAGGTAAAAATAATTTAAATGCTGCATCCAATTTATTTACCCAATTACCCGGGTAAAGTGTAGAAATTTGATACGCAGGCATTCCACCAAACATAGAATTTGTCCACAAAGGTTCTGCATCATTTTTTTCGCGGAAGTCGGCAATTTCCTTGCTCATTCCTTTGTGGCGATCAATATCACCTTGCTTTAATTCTTTACCGCTTAAGAGTGGTTTGAAAAAGAATAAAGTGAGTACTGCAAATAGAACAACGCCGGCAATGTATGGCATTAGGTCTTTTAAATTTAATTTCATTTGTGTTGTGTTTAAAGTTGATCAAGGATCAACGTACAAAATGTATGCTTTATGATTTAAATTGTGTTAACAAGCGTTAATGCATTAAGGCTTTGTTCCAAATACTTTTCTTAAAAGATCTGTTACGCGCGCTGCTGGGTCCTTACGTATCTTGGCCTCTTCATCTGATATCAAAAGCATTAAACCATTAATAGCTTTAATAGTTACGTACTCTTCAAGATCAGGATTTTGTTTTTTTACACCGGGGATCTTATTGTATTTTGTAACTAAAGGATTCCAATAGCTTGTTACTTTTACTTTGTTGATGGCATCTTTTACCACCGGCTTGAATTTAATTTTCAAAGGTGAATAGGTATTTTCGCGTAAGAAATGCGTGGCCGCGGTATCATTACCTTTTAAAATGGCGAAACCATCTACCACGCTCATATTAGTAATTGCATCAATAAAAATAGTTGCAGCTCCTTTGGCTGCTTCTTCTGCCGCACGATTGAGGCTTGTTTCAAATTCCTCAATTTTTTTCTGCATTCCCAAGCTTGTCAATTTTGTTTTCATATCAATTGCTTCTTGGGGCCAAGGAATAAAAATGCGAGGGTTCTTATAATAGCCATCTAATTTACTTGCCATCGACGACGAACTGTTTGTTCCAATGCTTAAGGCTTCTTTCAAACCTTTGATCACTTCCTCATTGGTAAGCGCAGGTGGCGAAGTTGGCGTAACAACACTATTTACTTTTTTTGCTAAAGAATCCTTTTTGTTCCTTAATTTATCTAACATGGATTGACCATGACCCATAAAGCCTATGCTTATGATCGCAATAATTGACAGCGTTTTTCTCATCGTTTACTAATTTATACAAAAATAAACTGTTTTTTATTAATTATTTGATTTATACTTGTTTTTTATAAATCATGAAGGCCGAGATATTAACCATAGGTGATGAGATCTTGATTGGGCAGGTTACCAATACCAATGCGGTTTGGATAGCTCAGCAATTGAATCTTATTGGAATTAAGGTTGTTCACATGGCCACTGTTAGCGATGATGCTAACGAGATCTTAAAAGGGCTCGAAAATGCAGCGAAAAGTGCAGATATGGTTCTTATTACCGGAGGCTTGGGACCAACAAAAGATGATATCACAAAAAAGACATTTGCGCAATTTTTTAATGCAGAATTGGTGTTGGATGAAGCTATTTTAGTAGATGTAAGTTCGTTTTTTATAAAACGAGGAAGAGAAGTTAGTCAGTTGAATAAAGACCAAGCATTAATTCCAAAAGGCTGCAGAGTTTTACGAAATAAAAGTGGAACAGCTCCCGGTATGTGGATGCAAAAAAATAATGTGCATTTTATTTCTTTGCCCGGTGTGCCTTATGAGATGAAAGGGATTATGACGGATGAGGTTTTGCCCGCCATTAAAGCGGAATTTAAATTACCGCATATTTATCATAAAACGGTTCTTACCCAAGGGATAGGAGAAAGTGTGATCGCAGAACTAATTGAAAAATGGGAAGATGGTCTCGCAGCAAAAAATATTAAATTAGCTTATTTACCGCAACCGGGTTTAGTGCGATTGCGATTATCTACAAGTGGAGATGATGAAAAGAAAATAAAAGAGGATGTTGATGATGAAATTGAGAAATTAATTCCGCTCATTCAAGACTATGTTTTTGGATTTGAGAATTACGGTGAGGAAATGCCTACCATTGAAAAAGTAACTTCTGATCTTTTAAAAGAAAGAAAACAAACGCTTTCAATAGCCGAGAGTTGTACAGGTGGTTATTTGTCTTCGTTATTTACAGCAATTGCAGGCAGTTCAGAAGTATTTAAGGGAGGAATTGTTCCTTACTCCAATGAAGCAAAACATGAATTACTGAATGTGGATAATGCTATTTTTGAAAAGTATGGTGCTGTGAGTAAAGAATGTGTGATTGATTTAGCAGAAAATGTTCGAAAAAAATTTAATTCTGATTTTTCTATTTCTATAAGTGGAGTTGCAGGACCGAGTGGTGGAACGCCCGACAAACCTGTTGGTTTTGTTTGGATAGCAGTGAGTAGTAAAGAAAAAACGTTGGCAAAGTCGTTTCAATTTGGTGATCATCGTCAACGCAATATTGTTATGACGGCGAATGCAGCGGTGAGTTTCTTGAGGAAGTTTGTGCTGAAGAACTGAACCTTTTTTTAACCACGAAAGTCACGAAAACTATACACGAAAGACACGAAAGTTTTGTGGTTTTCGTGTCAATTTTCGTGTTTTTCGTGGTTAATGTCTCTAATTCGGATGTTCCACTTGATAGATCTTCCCTTCAACCGACAAAACGCAATTCTCAAAAACTTCTTTTGCTTCTA
Organism: Sphingobacteriaceae bacterium; assembly: GCA_023251775.1. Lineage (GTDB taxonomy): Bacteria > Bacteroidota > Bacteroidia > B-17B0 > Aurantibacillaceae > Aurantibacillus. The sequence continues at coordinate 19,999 of JAHEYC010000017.1, forward strand.
CAACAAACTGATCTAAGTTTCCATAACGTGCAGAGAAATGCCCTAACAATAATTTTTTGGCGTTTGATAATTTGGCAATGCCTGCCGCTTGTTTGGCAGTAGAGTGAAATGTTATTTTAGCGCGATCGATCTTATCATCTAAAAATGTGCTTTCGTGATATAACAGATCAACATCTTTAATGTATTGCACCAACGTTTCATCATAAATGGTATCGCTGCAATAGGCGTAGACCCTGGGTTTTGGAGGATCGAGTGTGACATCCGCATTTTTTACTGTTTCGCCTTTGGCATTTGTTACATCAAAACCATCTCTTAGTAAATGAATGTCGGCCGTTGATACTTCATGTTTATCCAATAAAAATTTATCAATTCGGCGTTGATATGGTTTCTCTTTAAATAAAAAACCGGTACAGTAAATGCGATGTTTCAATGGAAAAGAATAAACTTCCACTTTATCATCTTCAAATAATAGTTCCAATTTTTTATTATCAGTAAAATGCCATTTAACGGGATAACTTAATTTTGTTTCGGATACTTCGTGAATAAGATCCAAAACTTTTTTTAATTCTTTTGGACCGTAAATAGTGAGTTCTTGTTGTCGCCCCAAAAGATGCATGCTGCTTAGATATCCCGGTAATCCAAAAAAATGATCACCGTGTAAATGACTGATAAAAATATGATCGATCTTTTGAAAGCGTGCTTTGAATCTTCTCAATTGAATTTGTGTTGCTTCGCCGCAATCAATTAAAAAATGACGCTCTGCAATATTCAAGAGCTGTGAGCTTTGATTTCTTTCGGCTGTAGGGCTGGCGGAACTGCTTCCTAATATGAGTAATTCAAAGGCCTGTGAACTCATTAATTGGATGCAATGATCATACGTTTGGTTTCCGAATAATTTTTGTAGCTGATGGTATAAAAATAAATTCCTGTATTCAATTTTGAACCATCAAATTCATATGTATTCTCACCAAATTTTGTTTTGATCACATCTGTAAATACGGTTTTACCCAATATATCTCGTATTTTAATATCCATCGAACTTTGATCTTTTACATTGAATTTAATGATGGTCTTACCCGTAAATGGATTCGGAATATTTTGCAGATCCAATGTTTTGCTTGTGATGTTCTCGTTCAATCCTGCCGGTGGAAGAATAGTAATAATATAATAAGCCAAAATTGTTGTGTTTAATTTTGTTCCGCCATTTACATTGGGCGAGGCAGCGCAATTGCCAATTGGTTGAAGCGTTGCGTATGTATCCGTTTGTAATTTTAAAGTGTATGTTCCGGCCGTAGTTGGTGTTCCGTAAATACTTGCACAATTATTGGCATTGCCCGGGAATTTTAAAGAGATAGCGCCGCTAATTGATCCATTTGCAACAGCTGCAGTTGACGAACCAAAAAATAATCCCGGAGGTAAATTATAATTAACCACATTGGTTGGCGTTGAAAGGACTACACGATTAAAACAAAATTTTAATGGAGTCTGTATAGTATCAAGCGGAACTTTAACGGTTAAATTTTGAACGTAAGGTTGGTTAACTGTACCACTTATTAGATTTGTAGCACTATCGGGGTATACACCATTTTTTGGACCCGCAATGAACGTTGGATTTAAAGAACAGGTTGGAACCTGGGCATTTGAAATTTGTGTAAAAACAACGAATAAAAGTAAATAGTAAAGTTTTTTCATGTTATTTATTATTTAGGCTAAAATAACTGAAAATGTACTAAAATCAAAATGACTTTACAGCCATTTTATTACTCAATTACGAAGGGTATAGTGATGATCTTTGTGTTTTCGGCGACCTTAGCGAAATAGTTGCCCGGCACTAATTTCAGAAGGATCTTAGAAGAGTTAGTGTTGCAGTTGACCGAATGAACCACTTTACCTGTCATGTCAATTATTTCTATTTGTCGAGGCATCGCTTTTTCAAACTTAAGGGTAAATTCTCCAGTGTTTGGATTCGGGAATAGTTTGATACCATTTTTTGAAAGTTCCTGATTGGATATTGACGTAACGTTAGAAAGCTTGAATTTATTAATGAATAACTGGTTGCTTGTAGCGTTTCTTTTATCTGTCCAACTTGTATAAACAATAGTATCATTCAATACACATCCTAAAAAATCAACGCCATCAATAGGTATTTGTAATGGACCATCGGTTTGTGAGATCTGGAAATTACTGCTGAACGAATTACCGCCATCGCCCGAATAAGATCCCCAAATTTTGTAAGGTTGATTTTGCGCACCGCTGTTGGCTCTTCTATCACGCCAAGTTGCAGCGTATTTCCCCGTTGTAGAAAAATTAGCCCATAACATATCTTGATTGTTGCCATTATTAAGTGCATCAGAACTTACGCGAGTTGGTACACTCCAATTTACACCGCCGTTATTGGAATTTGTTGAATAAATATCGTAATCAGAATTTGATTTATCTACATAGGTAAAAATTAGATTAGTTGAATTGGTTGGATTTGCATCCAATTTATAACTGTATTGCAACAATGTATCATTTGTAATGCTTGTGCCAAGTCCGGTTAAGATCACACTATTGGTAAGCGTACTTCCGCCATCTGTTGAAAGCGCATAAATAAAACGCGGAAATGGAGATTGAGGCGGATTGTAAGATAAATATGCAATGTATAATCTTCCATCTTTTGAAACTGTTGGAACTCCCATGGCTTGCACCGAAGGTCCTAAAGGAATTGTATTATCAACCAATATATGCGAGCCCCACGTTGTGCCACCATTTGTTGAGCGCGTTAAGTACACATGATGAGGCAAAGGATCTGCTTTGTAACTCATACTTACCAAATACAAATAACCATTATAAGGCCCACCGCTATTATCAATGGTTAACCATGGCCTATCAAATATCAAGTCGGGACTATCATTATAATCAACAACTTTACTTAAAGGTCCCCATGCAGTTCCTCCATTAGTTGATTTTGTAACAAATACAGCAGCGCTGTCTTTTGCAGTATTAGAATCAATAAAGCCTAAATATAAAGTACCATCATTTTTGAATACAAGAGTAGGGTCGGCCGATGTCCAAAGAGGTTTATTATGCGTAATGTTAACCGGTGTGCTCCAAGTTAAACCGCCATTTGTAGAGGAGCTCGTAGCGATCATAACGCTGGTTGGTGGAGTAAAAATAAATTTCATCCAAGCTACTACTAAATGATTTGGATTTAGTGGATCAATGGCTAAAGATTCCTCTCCATTCCATGTGGAGTTTGGATTGATGGGAATATCGGCAATTTGAGCTTTGAAGTTAAAGTTGCATACAATGGCAACCGTCAAAAGTAAATTACGAGTGGGAGTAAATAAAAAAGTCATATTTAAAGATATTAAATATGACTCAAACTTTTTTAAAAAGTTTAATGGTTTATAAAAAATTATTTCGCATAACTCGTAGCCCTTGTCTCCCTTATCACGGTAACTTTTACTTGTCCGGGGTAGGTCATTTCGGTTTGGATCTTTTGGCTGATCTCGAATGCTAATTGTTCTGCACGTGCATCGGTTACTTTATCGCTCGAAACAATTACGCGTAATTCACGTCCTGCTTGAATAGCATAAGTTTTATCAACGCCTTCATAACCTAAAGCGGTTGCTTCAAGATCTTTTAAACGTTTAATGTATTGTTCGGCAACTTCACGGCGAGCACCCGGCCTTGCGCCGCTAATAGCATCACACACCTGAATAATTGGTGCGTATAAGGTGTTCATTTCAATTTCGTCGTGGTGAGCGCCAATAGCATTACATACTTCAGGTTTTTCTTTGTATTGCTCTGCTAATTTCATACCCAACAAGGCGTGAGGTAACTCAGGATCTGTATCCGGAACTTTTCCAATATCGTGTAGTAAGCCTGCGCGTTTTGCAACTTTAGGATTCAATCCCATTTCGCTGGCCATGATGCCGCAAAGGTTTGCTACTTCGCGACTATGCTGTAATAAATTTTGTCCGTACGATGAACGGTATTTCATACGACCAACCATTCGTATCAATTCAGGATGCAAACCATGAATTCCAAGATCGATACATGTACGCTTTCCTGTTTCAATAATTTCTTCCTCCAACATTTTCTTGGTCTTCTCAACTACTTCTTCAATACGCGCAGGGTGAATACGTCCATCGGAAACTAGTTGGTGTAACGACAAACGACAAATTTCTCTGCGGATAGAATCAAAACAACTTAAGGTAATGGCATCCGGTGTATCATCTACAATGATCTCAACGCCTGTGGCTGCTTCCAGCGCGCGAATATTTCTTCCTTCACGTCCAATAATACGTCCTTTTGTTTCATCACCTTCAATATGAAATACCGAAATAGAATTCTCAATGGCAGTTTCAGTAGCTACACGTTGTATGGTTTGAATAATGATCTTTTTTGCTTCTTTGTTAGCGTTGATCTTGGCTTCGTCCATGGTATCTTTAATATAACTCATGGCCTGAGTCTTAGCTTCCGCCTTAATACTTTCTACCAATTGCATTTTTGCCTCATCGGCACGCAAGCCACTCACTTTTTCAAGCATTTCTACTTGTTTGCGGTGACCTTTCTCAACTTCCTCTAGTTTACTTTTGTAAACATCTATCTGGTTGGATAATTGAATGCGCGAATTTTCTAACTCTTTATCTTTACGATTAGCATCTTCTAATTTCTTGGCAAGATCATTTTCTTTTTGTTTCGCGCGATTTTCGGCAACATTCAATTGATTGGTTCTTTCTTGAACACTTTTATCGTGCTCCGATTTTAATTGTAAGAATTTTTCTTTTGCCTGAAGGATCTTTTCTTGCTTAGTAGCTTCTGCTTTCACTTCTGCTTCCTTAATCAAATTTTCCTTTTCCTTTTTTGCGCCTCTGTTCAATCGGCTATTGGCTATCAAAAATCCAACGATCACTCCAAGTAGGAGTCCGCCGGCGATGTATATGATGGTTAATGTTTCCATTGTTATTGTATTTAAATTTACCCTCCTTCACTTCTTGCTCTGCCAAAGCTTCGGAAGATGAAAAGCTTGGTAGGATGAAAAAAAAACGCACAAAGACCTAACAGTATAGACCTTTGTGCGTGAATGTATTGTAAAATATAAAACTTACTCTTCTATATTCTTGATCTTGTCTCTATGCTCTTCAAGCATATGTTCAACATCTGTAAGCATTGTTCTTAAATTGCCTAATTCTACTTCAGAGTTTTTAGCGTCTTTATAATATTGAGAAACAAGTTGCAGGGCAACCATCGCTAAAACATCCTTTTTATCTTTAATCGCGAAATTTCTTTCAAATTCCGAGATCTTGGTATTTATAATAGTAACAACCTCTCTCAATTTCCCCTCATCAGCAGAACTGATCTTAACCGGATATGTTGCACCGGCTATTTCTACGTTTATACTAACTTCGCTCATTAATTGAGGCGTTAAACTAAGCACTTAATAACGCAATGCATTTGTCTATTTCACGCACTAAATCGTTTATTTGTTTCTTCATTTGGGAGTTTTCACTTGGCCCATTTGAATTTTTAGCTAATATAACATTCTTTCGGTGACTATTCAAACTTGTTACATCAATAGACTGACTGTCAACTTGTTGTGATATTCCGGAGATAACTTCGTTCATCTTCAACAATTGCGCCGCCATATCTTCTTTATCTGTTAAAAGTTTTAGGCGTTCGTCGTTCAACTCATCAATTTGCTTGAACAATTTATCAATAAAGGCATCTTCTTGAGTTGGATTTGTATTCGACTTTAAGCTATCAATTTGTTTTTGGTACGATGATACTTTTGCGTTAAGCTCAACGGTTGACTCGTTAAGTTCGGTTATGGTAGTTTTTAATACATTGATCTCATCTAATAAAGCATTCTTTTCAGAACTGATCGACTCTAAATTATCTTGTAAGCCATGTACAAGTTCTGAACTTTGACTTGTTTCGGATACTTGAGAATTTAAAGAAGCAATTTCTGCTTTCAATTTAGAAACTTCAGCGTTTAGTGCCGAATTATTTGCAGATATATTAGTGATCTCGAAATTCTTATTGTTCAAGGTTTCTTTAAGATCTTCAACTTTTCCGGTGAATGTAGTTGTGCTTTCTTCTAATTCTGTTTTAATTAATGCTAGCTCTGCTTCCAAGGCTTCTACTTTATCTTGTGCAGCATCAATTTCATGAATTAGATTTGAATTTTCGGCAACCAGTTTATCAAATTCTATTTTTTGATCTTCATTTTTACTGTCCCACTCAGAAGAGAACGACGACTTAGCCTCTTCCAGCTCAAGATCCTTAGCAGAGATTATGGCGCTCAGCTCAGAAACTTGAGAAGTTAAGTCGTCATTCTTATTTAATAGCTCGTTAAATTCTTCTGTTTTTGAATTTAATAATTGTTCGGTCTCACTTTGCTGGTTATTTGTTCTCTCAATGATACCTGCAAGATTAGCGATCTCGGCATTTAATACTTCAATTTGCGCGTCGAGCTTACTTACTTGTTCCGATTGAGATAATGAGTTGTTTTGTTTATAAGCTTCAAATTCTACTGAAAGCGTATTCCAATTATTAATGCCTTCCTCAACTTGAGCTTTAAAGGATTCAATTTCTGAATTAAGTTCAGATATAGTTGTATCGCGTTCTTCAACATTACTTAAAAGTGTTTTAATGTTCTCGCGACTTTCATCCGCATCTAATTGGCTTTTGGTTAACTCATCGGCCAGTTTAGAATTTTGACTAGTTGAATGTAAAACAGTATTCGATAATTTTTCTTCGTACGACGCTTGAAGTTCAGCAATTTGAGTCTCGTGACTTGAAATTAAGCTTTGCTCTTTTTCGGTGAACTCATTGGTTAATTCTGATATGCGAGTTTCGTATGTATTAGTAAGTTCAGAAACGGTTGTGCTTAATTTTGTATTCCAATCTTCAACAGTAGAATCAAAATTGGTTTTGAATTCTTGCTCGTTAGCATTTAATTGCGATTGAAGTTCTTCTATGCGTTGATTGTAATTTGTAACTAAAGTACTTCTTTCTTCTTCCCACTCTAATTTCATGCTGTTCACCTCATTGCGATGTTCTTGATCGGCAAATTCAAATTTTTGGCGAGTGCTTTCTTCTAAGTTAGAAATAGTAGTTTCGTAAGTATACTTTAAGCTATTTATTTTCACTTCATTTTCGGAAGCAGTAGAACTAATTTGAGTTTCGAAATGATTTCTAAGTTCAGATAATGCAGATTCGTATTCGGTACGGATAGTATTGATCGTGTCTTCATGAGAATTCAACATGCTCAGTTCTTTATCGGCAAACGATGAAGTAACTTCGTTCAATCTGTTCTCGAATTCATCCTTTAATCCTAATTCTTTATAGTGAGCCCCGGTTCTTAGATCGGTAATTTGAGTTTCGTAATTTTGTTTTACTTGAGCTAATTCATTGTAAGCTTCTTCTTTTACGCCTTCAATTTGAGTTTCGTAACGTGCGGCGATAGTATCCAATTCAGCTTTTAATGAATTTATCTCTTCAAACCGAGCATCTATCTCAGCTTGTTTTTCTACAAGTTGATCTTTAATGTTGGCTCGCAACTCTTTAAAAGAGGTTATCTCACTTTTATATAAAGTGTTGTCGCGCTCCATCACGGTTAGCTTGGTATTAAGCACGTCGATGTTCACGCCTAAACGTTTACAATCTTCGTCCCTAAGGATAAGTTGATTTCTATAATCACTTAACGAGCGCTTTAACTCATTGAATTCCTTGCGTAAAGCTACGTCGCTGTCAAGTACTTGTTGTAATTCTGATTTGATGTCGTTGAAACTCATTATTTCACGTTTTTGATTTGCAATAAAAGTAAAGATTCAATTAACTGTGAATGAATTGCTAAGCAATTATGATTACACAAACACTTGTTAATTACCTACAAGGTTATGAGCAGCGGATTGTTAATAGCTAAAGGGCTATTTAAAGGAGAATTTGACGGTTTTTTCGGGACAGCTGATCTTGCTGTTTTGCTCTCCTGCTGCGGTTTCTACGCGAATGATATTGGTTTGTTTATCGAAACAATCGTACAGCAATGTGTTTTCAATATCGAGGCTTTTGAGAGAACTTATCTTTTTATATTCCACATAAACCCAGGTCACATCCTTCTCAATTTCAAAACCAATATAGTCGAATGCCGCAATTTTGCCATTAATTTTAATTATAAGATGAGTCTGCAAATACTTGTTTATGAGTTTATTTAACTCTTCCTTATTGGAGCCATTGATGAGGTCGACCTGTTTACCGTTTAGTTTTTTTAGAGAGGTCTCGAAGTCGTTGGTGAACAACTTTACACTTGTCTCTAAAGTATTACTTTTTGAATTTAATTTGAAATGCGTTACGCCAAGGTAAAATGGATGAAAAGATGATAAAGTAAATGCAAGAAATGCGATAATTAAACTATTTGATACCTTTATCATCAGTCAAAGATAATGGAAAACTTTTGGTTATGGTTTAGTATGGGCTTACAGCACATCACCGATCTTGGTGGCTACGACCATATTTTATTTGTCACACTATTAAGTATAAGTTATACTTTTTCTTCTTGGAAAAAATTAGTGGTGATGATCACAGCCTTCACGTTGGGACATTCTATTTCATTGGCCCTGAGTATAATTGGCGACTTGAACATCAACGCAGCTTTAATTGAATTTTTAATTGCTTTGAGTATTTTTTTAACGGCCATTTATCATTTATGGACGAAGGAAAACAGTAATGCAAAATGGATCTATTTAATAGTTGTTATGTTTGGATTGATCCACGGAACAGGCTTTTCGTATTTGCTGAAGGCGATGTTGGGAAAAGAAGAAGCGGTTGCTTTTCCTTTATTGTATTTTAATTTGGGATTGGAAGCAGGACAGCTTTTGATCGTGTTAGTTGTTTTGAGTTTGAATTTTGGAATGAGTTATATAAAAGCAATTCCTTTCCCAATATATAAAATGGTTGTTGTGAGTGTTATTGGAATAGTGGCGCTGAAGATGTGTGTGGAGAGGGTTACGGTGTTGATGTGAACAAAATGGAACGCAGATCCGCTTCGCTAACACAGATAGTTATGATAAAATATGATAAACACCTATTAGATCATTTTTTATCATAATAATCAGCGTCATCAGCGTTCCATTGTTTTCAATCCTGCACAAAAGGCTCATTACCCTCCGCCATCTTGCGAACATTTTCCAGAACATGATTCATGTAAATTCGCCATAATACTTTTGTAACAAACCAATGAAAAGGATAGAGTAGAGTGCTTTCTGTAAATAATGTGTAAACGTATCGCACAGTTATTGTTCCGTTATCATTTGCTGTTGTATACCATTCGCCTTGAAATTTTTTAATGCCCATGGTTGGGAATTTAAGATCGCTCACTTCGATCTTCCAGTATTTATTTTCAATGCGATCTAAAACAGTATCCAAAGCCGTTCCTCCTTCTTTAGAAAAAGCAGTGGCCGCAAAAAATGTTCTTCTGCTGCCACCAACTTTTCCCCAGGTCTCATCATTAGTACAATGTGTTACTCTGGGTGATAAAAAATATCCTGTATGAACTTTTGTGATATCGCATAACATAGGACATTTAAATGCGCGCTCGAGTGAACACTTATAAATGGCACTTGTTTCTACACGAGTTGTTATCATTTTAAAGCAACAATTACAAGAACCGCTATCAAGGCAATTTCTCCTATGATCAATCCCGCAATGGTACCGCGACCTGCTTTATCTCTTATAATTCTCTTGCGTTTTTGTTTTAAGATCTCCGATTTAGCATACGTTTGGATGGATGAAGCTTTAACCTTTGAATTTATTTCTCTGAAATAAGCATGATCGCGAATTGTTTTTAAAACAAGCGGTTTATTAGGAAGGTTCTTATCAACATAGGCAATTAATATCTCCGGCCTTACGGATGCAACATTATAAAGTAAACATTGGCCATAATGAAAATCGTACCTGGCCTTTTTAAGAAGTGCAAATATTTCTGTTTGTTTGAGTAAGTATAATGAATCCATATCTGAATAAAAATATTGCGCCGTTGGATCTGCTTGAGTTTTGATCTCTTTAGAAAGTGAATCCACAATGGCATTTGTAATTTTGAAATATTCGGATGAAGAAGTTGAATCCACACTTCTATTAATAGAATAATCACTTCGGTGACTTGGTCCGGCTAAACTATCTTGAAGTTTTGAGAGCTCAGCACCCTTTAAACAATAGTAAGCTTCCTTTCGCAATTTTTCTCTTATATCTTTCATACAAGGTTCTAATTTTACTTTTAGTAGTTCTTTTGATAAGGGTTCTTTATAAATTAAGTAAAGATCCTTTTTGTGTTTGACGATCTTGTTTTGAGAACCAAATAAAATATTTCCGCTCGAATTTTTAGCTAACATTTCATCAGCCTTTTTATCCAAAACATACAAGTGGTCTTTAAAGATCTCAATACGCGCACTATCTCCTCTGATATCTACGTAATAATATACATTAGAGCGGTCGGCAAAATAGAGTTGAGAGAAACTTGTAAGAGTAAAGCAAGAAAGGATAACTAAAAGGGTATTTTTCATATAGGCTTGTACACCAAAGCGAAATTAGGCATTTTGAATGTGATTATTTAATAATGTTGACAATATCCAATACGCATATAATAAGTGAAAGGTTGGTTGATAAATAATATATATTCACTGAACGGATCTTTAAGGCTGCACAAATAGCTGGAGTAATTTCAACCGACCCCTTGTTCATTAAGCGCCTTCTTATTAGATAAACGGCAAATTTTAAGTTCCGAAAATTAGATATATCCCCTCATTTTTAGGCCCAATTTCTTCCGCCACGGCCAAAAAAATCATTAATTTAAGGGCTTCAATTACACATATGAAAGTAAAATTATTTTTTGTCCTCTTTATGTTCGTGGGAATTATTTTCTCCCAAAACATTCAAAATAATCCTCAGTCAAATCACGCCAATAAATTTGAGCAATTAGGAACCATTCTTCCAACGCCAAATGAATATCGCACGGCGTCCGGTGCACCGGGTGCAAAATATTGGCAACAAAAAGCCGATTACGATATTGATGTTACTTTGGATGAAAAGAATTTGAAAGTGTTTGGAAGCGAGTGGATAACGTATACAAATAACTCACCCGATGTGTTAACGTATTTATGGTTGCAATTAGACGAGAACGAACACGACCCAACAAACAATATGAATTACATGGAGGAAAACAGTATTGGGAATAGCACTGTTACAACGGAAGACTTCATAAAAAATATTGATAGAAAAAGCGAATTAAAAGAATTGGGCGAGAAAATTGAAGAGGTAACGGATGAATTAGGAAAACCTTTAAAATTTACCATCAACCAAACCATGATGCGCATTGATCTTAAAAAACCTTTGGCATCAAAAGGAAAAATAAAGTTCAAAGTAAAATGGAATTATAAAATGTGTAATCGCGTTACTATTGGCGGAAGGGGTGGTTATGAATATTTTTCCGAAGATGGAAATCATTTATTCACCATCACGCAATGGTTCCCGCGTATGTGTGTGTACAGCGATTTTCACGGTTGGCAAAATAAACAATTCACCGGCAGAGGCGAATTTGCTTTAGCATTTGGAAATTATAAAGTAAAAATGACAGTGCCCGCCGATCATTTGGTGTGTAGCACAGGCGAATGTCAAAATTATCAGCAAGTATTATCTCCCGCGCAATTGGCTCGTTGGCAAAAAGCACAAACAGCTAAAGAGCCCGTTGAAATTGGTTTATTGGCCGATGCAGAAGCTGCAGAAAAAAGCGGAATAGCCGGTGCAGTTGCCAAAGGAACGAAAACATGGATCTTTAAAGCTGATAGCGTTCGCGATTTTGCGTGGGGAAGTTCGCGGAAATTTATTTGGGATGCTATGCCAACTTTATGCGAAGGCAAGCGCGTGATGTGTATGAGTTTTTATCCTAAAGAAGCGTATGGTTTGTATCGCAAATATTCTACAAAGGTTGTTGCGCATACAATTAAAACGTATTCAAAATTTACAATTCCTTATCCTTATCCCGTGGCGCAAAGTATTGAAGCGTCGAACGGAATGGAATACCCTATGATCTGTTTTAATTTTGGAAGAACCGAAAAAGATGGAACGTATACCGAAGGTGTGAAGAATGGAATGATACTAGTTATTATTCATGAAATAGGACATAACTTTTTTCCAATGATCATCAATAGTGATGAACGTCAGTGGACCTGGATGGACGAAGGCTTAAATACATTCGTGCAATTTTTAACTGAGCAAGAGTTTGATGCGAATTATCCTTCGCAACGCGGCGCAGCTTATAAAATTTGCGATTATATGCGCTTACCAAAAAATATGTTGGAGCCCATTATGACAAATAGCGAGAACATTTACAATTTTGGTGCGAATGCTTACGGTAAACCAGCTACAGCGATGAATATTTTGCGCGAAACAATTATGGGTCGCGAATTATTTGATCACGCATTTAAAGAATATGCCAAGCGCTGGGCCTTTAAACATCCCGAACCAGCAGATCTTTTTAGAACAATGGAAGATGCAAGTGGAGTTGACTTAGATTGGTATTGGCGCGGATGGTTCTTTGATACAGATCCTGTGGATATTAGCATTGATACTGTAAAAGCATTTAAGATCACGTCAGGAAAAACAGTTCCTATAAAAATGGATACGATGTATAATTATCCTCCGTACAAAGATCCTTTTATGAATATCTCTAAGATCAGAAATAAAGAACAAGGTATTATTCCCTTAGTAGATATTGATACAACGCTTCGTGATTTTTATTCGCATTATACCTATCCTAATGAATTAGTAAAAGAAGTAAAGGATAGATACGAGAATTTTGAAGAGATGCCTGATACTGCTTTTAAAAAATACGAAGGCTCTTATGTGTACGAAATAAAATTTTCGAACAAAGGTGGTTTAGTAATGCCCATCATCATTCAATGGATCTACACCGATGGATCAAAAGAAATTGAACGTATGAATGTTGGATTATGGCGTAAGAATGAAAATGAAGTTCACAAAACATTCCTAAAAAATAAAAAAGTATTGGCCATACAATTAGATCCATTAAGAGAAACAGCCGATATAAACGAAAAGAATAATACATGGAATATTAAGGCCGAACCCGGTAAATTTGAGGTGTTCAAAGCAAAAACGGTAAAACGGAAGAGAAATAATCCAAGCAAAGGCGAGAACCCAATGCAAAAAGCCAAAGAAAAATAGGGCACCTTGTCCATTTTGTTTAATTTTGCGCATGACTTTTTGGAGACGTTTAAGATTTTACGGTATTGGTTTTGGAATTGGCCTTGTAATAGTTTACGCCATGTTTGGCAATCGAACTTGTGCTAGTCCCGGCCAAGTAAAAATGCGAGAGTTAGCATCACAATATTTTCGATTGAGTGATAAGGCCCGTTGCAAAATGAGTTGTTTAAAGATCAACGATCATCTTCTAAAAATTCACCTACGTCATTTCGAAATTAATTACGATAAAAGCGATGTTCACAAAGAACCTTGCGGAAGTTATTTTATTGAAGAGGAAAAAGAACATGTGGGCGAATACAATTTTAATTTGGTGATGTACGATTGTGATACCATTACCGAAATTAACGACATTAATATCTTGAAGGCGCAACCTAGCTGCACATGTCAATAGCGCCATTATATAGCGATGAACATTTTATGCGTGAGGCTTTAAAAGAAGCGCAAAAAGCATTTGATGAGGATGAAGTTCCGGTAGGTGTTGTTGTGGTTGCAAATAATAAGATCATTGGAAGAGCTCATAATTTAACCGAACGTTTGAACGATGTTACCGCGCATGCCGAAATGCAAGCTATAACAAGTGCAGCCAATGCTTTAGGGGGTAAATATTTAACCGATTGCACAATTTATGTAACATTAGAACCTTGCGTAATGTGCGCAGGAGCTTTGGCTTGGAGTCAGGCCGGTAAATTAGTTATTGGCGCACCGGATACTAAAAAAGGCTTTGGTTTATTGGATCAAAACGTATTACATCCCAAAACAGCGGTGGTAAAGGGGGTATTGGAGCAGGAGTGTAGCGATTTGTTAAGGGAGTTTTTCAGGAAAAAGCGTTAATGTATTAGAGGCAGAAACCACAGAACGCTGCGCGTTCACAGAGGTTTACACAGAGTGCACTGAGAAAAACACTGTGTCCTCTGCGTGAACTCTGTGAGGCTGAAGGCCTCTGTGGTTTCTGCCTCTAAAACCTTAAAATTTGGCTCGGTTTTTGAATAAAATTCACTAACTTTATTAAAATTATTATCATGAGATCATTGATCGTATCAGCCTTCATCCTTTTTTCGGGATCAACTGCTTTGAATGCAGCAACTAACAGTGCTTATGTTTTAAAAGAAACTCCGGCCAAAACCGTTTGTATAAAAAATGCAATGGCTAATGACGTTAATAAATTTTTTAGCAGCACAACCAGTTTATTTTTTGAAGTGTATAAGCCCGGTACAAAAGCCGATCTTGTTGCTATCATTGATAAATTAAAAGCTGTGGATGGTGTTGAGAATGCAGTTGCAGGAACTATTAGTGGCGACTATTATGCGATCACACTTACTCTAAAAGCTAAACAAGATAAAGCTTGGTTCGCCAAAGCATTTACCGCTGCAGGTTTGGGCCACATCAAAATAAATAATAACGAGATCGTTGAGGTAGGTAAGCTTTAATTCACTCAAATTATTTTCAGATAACCAAAATGTCACCCCTACGGGGTTTCGGGTTTCCACGTATTCTTTTTTACCAATATGTCGTCCCTTCGGGACTTTTTTTATCGAACTGCCGCGTGAGGGTCCCGATAATTATCGGGAGTAGCGAAAATCCTTTTTTGCTTGATAATTCCATGAGCAAAAAAGATTGTAGCGAAAAGCCCGACCCCGCTGGGTAATTCAAGCTGCGGGGGCACGCCCAAATTAAATAAATATAGAACCAATATATCGTCGCTAGTGGATCATTCAATTTGCAAACTGAAATAGTCCCGTAGGGACGACATCTCGTTAGAAAAATAAATCCAATAAATAAAAAAAGCCCCGTAGGGGCGACATGTTGGTACAGAATTTTTTTAAATATCCTAAGAAGGATTCAAATTAGCGGTCCAGATAGAGATCGTTTTTCCGGTTTTTTTATTGAAGATCAATGTTTTTTCATCTTGCGAAACAAACACGCGTGCATGTTCTTCTTTTTCTTCGGTTGGAAATGTTATTTGTGTAACCTCCGAACCATCGGGTTTCATTTTAAAGATACAACGCGAATTATTTTTTACGGTAGAGTAGTAGATCCAATCGCCCGTTTTATTATACATAGGCCAGCCATCTTGCACATCCGGTGTATTGGTCAAATTCTCGCTAAGGTGAGTAGTAACATTCAACACAAATACATCATCTGTTTTCTCATCCATTTTTGAATACACAATTTTTTTCATGTCGGGCGAATAACGCGCAAATAATTCTTCTTCTTTTGTATTGGTGATGCGTTCGAGAGAACCGGTTTTAATAACGTATTTATAAATATCTAAAGAACCATTACCACGTGTTGAACTAAATAATAATTGTTTTCCATCGGGACTAAAATGCGGATGAATATCGCGGCCTTTATCGTTGGTAATTCGTTTTAATTCTTTCCCATTAGTGCGCATCAAATAAACTTCTTCATTGCCATCGCGATCGCTCACAAACGCTATCCATTCATTATCGGCACTCCAATCGGCAAAATTATTATTGTATTTGTCTTTTGTAACTTCAATGTGCAAATTAGTATTCAGATCAAATATCAATAATTGCCATTTACCTGTTGCGTTGGATTGATAAAGGATCTTTTTGCTGTCAATAGATAAATGGGGATAAGCATTTTCAACCCCTTCGGTACGAAAGAGAATTTTGCAGAACTCCATATTTGATTGAAATAAGGTGTTCAGAAAAAAAAGACCGGTTATTATTTTAACCATTTTGTAAGGCTTTTAATATAATGCTCGGATGCTCTCATCAAATTTACCAAAAATATCGTTCTTTTTACAGTCCTTTTATAACGTTTTAACGCCCCTAATTGTTACAATTATTGATGATCTTTTTAAGAGTTTGCTCAGTTGTTTGCAGTTCGGCTAAACTTATTCCATGCAAACCATGTTTTCTATTATCCTTTACTAAAGGCGTTATTTGCGCAATTAATTCATGTCCTTTTTCGGTAATTGTAAGCTTAAACCTGCGGCGACTAGTTTCGTGAGCAGCCCGCTGCACAAGCTTTTTGAGAACTAAAAGCTCAATTAAACGAGTCATGGAGGCCTTATCTTTAAACACCAATTCGGCCAGATCTGATTGGGTAAGTTTGGTGTTTTCGCTAAGCGCTTTTAGTACTAACCATTGATCAACCGTAATTCCAAAGCCTTGATCCTTGAACCTAGCTTGTACATAACGACGATACAATTTGATGGTTTTTTCGAGTTGATAAAAAAAGATCTCGTTAAGCTTTTGCATGAAACAAAAGTAAGAAATAATAGTTGATATATCAACTGTTGATAGGTCTATTTTTTAACAATTAATGAAGATCGAAGGACTGTGTAAGGTCTCGGTTTGTTCCTCCGGTATGGCACGAAACACAGCCTTTTCCTTCCTTATCCACCCCAAATTTAACCTTTCCGTTTGGTTCATATTCGCCCCAAACCCATTTATTGGATGCGAATTTTGATTTAGGGTCTTTTTTCATAATGGCGTATAAAACTAGTGAACCACCTGAATAAACTTCTTTTACGATCACCGATCCATCCGGAAAAGTTTGTCCGGTGGGTAATTTTCCATCAGCTCCTAAAGCATTAAAAGCAGTTTGATTGAATTTGAGTTTGAAATTTCCGTGCGGACTTCCTCCTTTAGGATCCCATATAGTGTCCTTACTTTTGTAAAAACTTAATGACCCTGAAGTTGCATCTTCATAAAGCGCCTCATTTGTTTTCTTTTTTTTGCAGCTAAATACAGCTAAAGATATAATAGTTAAAATGCATAACGAAAATGTTATTTTTGTTGAATTCATTTTTATCAATTTAAATAGTCATTAGAAACAATTTCAATTCGAGTCATGAACTTGCCAAGCTCATCCCTAAAATAGTACTCTAAAGTAACGCAATTGTCCCTGAATAATTGCAGATCGGGATTTGTTTTGGCATTATTTATCATAGCCGGCTTTACACTTAATACGAACAACTCCACATCCATGGAGTCCCTGTTAAAATTCAAAAGCGTGTAATTGTATCTGAAAGTTTTGTTCTCGTGAACCGATGCGCTGTCAAGCCGGGTATCCTCATCAACTTGTTGCGGACAAGTTTTATTGAGCTCAACCGCGGTATGTTTCATGATCTTATCGAAACTAACATCATTGCCCGACAAAGAAAAACGCAGAAGTAGAACAATTGCAAGTATGATAATGAACATAACGGCCCTTGGAAATTTCTTTTTTTCTTTTGAACCTGTGTTTTCAGAGAGGCTTTCCATTCTCTAAAAATAATTCTTTATTTCATGTATTACAAAAGCAAATGTATTTAATTCCTGAAAACAAATTTTTTATCAAACATATCAATAACGATCTCTTTATCCTTATCAATTTTTCCTTCTAAAAGTTGTTTTGATAATTCGTTGAGTATCTGTTTTTGCAATACACGTTTTACCGGCCTTGCACCAAATTGCGGATCAAAACCTAATTCGGCCAACCAATCTAATGCTTCTTCGCTTGCTTTTAATTTTACATGTTGCTCTTCCAAACGTTTTACGATGAGACCAAATTGGATCCTAACAATTTCTTTTACGTCTTTTCTACTCAAGGGTTCAAACATGATCACTTCATCGATACGGTTCAAAAATTCGGGACGAATACTTTTTTTCAGAAGATCAAAGACCTGTGTGCGTGTTTTTATCAAAATACTTTCCCTGTTCTTCTCGGTCATGCCTTCAAAACTTTCCTGAATGATATGCGAGCCAATATTACTTGTCATGATGATGATGGAATTTTTAAAATTCACCGTGCGCCCTTTGCTATCGGTCAATCGTCCATCATCCAATACTTGCAATAAAATATTGAAAACATCGGGATGTGCTTTTTCAATTTCATCTAATAAAATTACAGAATAGGGACGACGACGCACCGCTTCGGTTAATTGTCCGCCTTCATCATAACCCACATATCCCGGAGGCGCGCCAATTAATCGGCTCACAGCATGTCGCTCTTGAAATTCACTCATGTCAATTCGCGTCATCGCATTCTCATTATTAAATAAAAATTCTGCCAAAGCTTTTGCTAATTCGGTTTTACCAACGCCTGTTGTCCCTAAGAAAATAAAGGAACCAATAGGTTTTTTATTATCCTGCAAACCGGCTCTGCTTCTGCGAACTGCATCGGCAATACTTTCAATGGCATCGTGCTGCCCAACTACGCGCTTGTGAAGTTCAGCTTCTAAGTGTAATAATTTTTCTTTTTCGCTTTGCAACATGCGAGTAACCGGAATTCCTGTCCACGCACTTACAACCGCTGCAATATCCTCACTATCTACTTCTTCTTTTACTAATTGCGATCCGCTTGCTTTTGCTTCGCCTAATTTCTTTTCAACTTCTTCCAGTTTGGCTTCTGCTTCTTTAATTTTTCCATAACGGATCTCGGCCACTTTTCCATAATCGCCTTGCTTTTCAAAATTGGTAGCTTGTAATTTAAGATCCTCTATTTGTAATTTTATTTTCTGAACATTCTCAATAACTTCTTTCTCACTTTGCCATTTAGCGCGTAATTCGGTTCGCTTATCTTGGAATTCGGCGATCTCTTTATTTAAAACATCCACTTTCTTTCCTTCATTCTCACGTTTCATGGCCTCACGCTCAATTTCCAATTGCATGATCTTACGTTCCACTTCATCCAATTCAATGGGCATAGAATTTATTTGCATGCGTAATTTACTGGCGGCCTCATCCATAAGGTCAATGGCTTTGTCCGGTAAAAAACGATCGCTTATATAACGTTGACTTAATTCAACTGCCGCAATAATGGCTTCATCTTTGATACGCACTTTATGATGCGTTTCATATTTTTCTTTTATCCCGCGTAAAATCGAGATCGCATCTTCAGAACTTGGTTCTTCTACCATTACTTTTTGGAAACGACGTTCTAAGGCTTTATCTTTTTCAAAATATTTTTGAAATTCGGCCAATGTTGTTGCACCAATGGCTCTTAATTCGCCACGGGCTAAAGCAGGTTTTAAAATATTTGCCGCATCCATTGCCCCTTCGCCTCCGCCACCTGCACCAACAAGTGTGTGGATCTCATCAATAAATAAAATAATATCTCCGTTCGCACTTACAACTTCTTTCACTACCGATTTCAAACGCTCTTCAAATTCACCTTTGTATTTAGCACCGGCGATCAAAGCACCCATGTCTAATGAGTAAACTTGTTTGTTCTTTAAATTCTCGGGAACATCGCCTGCAATTATTCTGTGCGCTAAACCTTCGGCAATGGCAGTTTTACCAACGCCTGGTTCACCAACTAAAATGGGATTGTTCTTTGATCTGCGCGATAAAATTTGCAATACTCTGCGGATCTCCTCATCTCTTCCGATAACAGGATCTAACTTTCCTTTTTGCGCCTGTTGATTTAGGTTGATAGCAAATTTATTTAAGCTGTTATAAGTATCTTCCGCGGTTTGACTGGTTACTTTTTCCCCTTTGCGAAGATCAGTAATAGCAGCTTTTAAATTCTTTTCAGTCAATCCCGAATCTTTCATCAAATTTGCCACCGCATCACCTGTGCTTACTAATCCAATTAATAAATGTTCAACCGAAACATATTCATCTTTGTAATCAGTGATACTTGCTGTAGCTTTTACAATGGCTTGGTTGGCTGTTGTTGAGAGATAAGCTTGTCCACCCGAAACTTTTGGGTAAGACTTAATGATCGAATCAACAGTTCGTTCAAAAGTTTCGGGATTGATATTTAATTTCTTTAATATAAATGGCGTTACATTTTCATCTACTTCCAAAATACCTTTTAAGATATGTCCGGTTTCGATGGCCTGATTACCATTTAATGTGCTCAAGTGCATTGCTTTTTGCACTGCTTCTTGTGATCGTATTGTAAAATTATTCAAATTCATAAATTTCTTTTTTTGTGGTTGCCCGAGCAAAGTTCAACACTTTTCTTTCCAACAGCTATGAGCTTTATCATACTTCGCTCGGGCTTCCTAGTCAAATGAAAAAACAACACTTACATGGTATCAAATAGCGTTCCCCTAATAGAAATCGGTAATTTAGGCTTAAGGAATGTTAAATAGGTGACGGATTGACTTGAAAAAAGTGTTTTCAATGCCTTATTGGCAAAGTTATTTTGAAAGAATTTTGAACTCAACTCTGCGATTGAGTGCATGTTCGAATTCGCCGCAATCCACATTATTTTTGCAGTGATTGATGATCTTGGTCTCGCCAAAACCTTTAGAGGTTAAACGATTTGCGGCAATGCCATTTGCAACCAAATAATTCACAACACTTTTTGCGCGCATTTCGCTAAGCTTTAAATTATCGTTATCATTTCCTTTACTATCGGTATGGGCACTAATTTCAACTTTTATGGAGGTATTATTTTTAAGGGCTAAAACAATTTTACTTAAGGTTTCAATAGCAGGCTCTAAAAGATCGTACTTATTATTATCAAACAAGATCGGTTCAATGATCACTTTATTGTCGGCCGAAACAGTTAGCTTTTTAAATGAACCCAATTCCAACCAAGGATCGTCCAATTCAAGATCACGAATATTATTTACTTCAACAGGTAACGACTTGTAAACGAATTTTGTTCCCTTTACGTGCGTCATTATTTTTACAAGATTATCTTCGTTGCTGAACATCAATATGCTTCCAAAGACATCCAATTGATTGTTCTTATTCTCCGCACTCAAAAAAAAGCGTTTTAAGTAAGGAAGATATTTGAATTTAAATAATCCAAGATCATCGGTGGTTGTGCTGTCTATGACTTCATATTTATCATTCAATAGAAGCACTTTCACTTTTCCAATAGGGTTTTGAACATTATCACCGTATAATTTTGCGTTAACGTTCATGCGAAGTTCGTTCTCGTTAACCGAAAGCGCATTATATTTTTCGTTGCTGGAAGTAGTGATCCTTGTAGCAACTCTGCTTGCAACAGAGGTATCAAGATTACTTACAAATTGATCGTCCTTACTTATCAGGTCAATGCGATCGCCTTTTTGGATCTCACCGGCATCAACTCCAACTAAATAATTTTGATCGGGTTTTATCTCATCAAATGCAAAGCCGCCAAAGCTGTTTGTCTTTGTTTTTTTGATAACGGTGTTCCGTTTATTGCACAAGTAAACCGTTTTATTGGCAAAAAATACTTTTTTACCTTTTGAAACGTGAATGAGTTTACCGCCAATATTGCTTGTATAACCGTTATCGATAAGCTTTACGCGATCGGTTGGAGTGAGGATCCATTCTGCCTTATTATTAGAACTTGCCGTTTTAATGGCATGATCTTTTGTGGCGTTGTACAAAGTTACATTAGTAGCGTTGGAGATATTTCCATTGGTAGAAATAACTTCGATCTTATGCATCTGCGAAGGAATGATATTAGTTACTGCAAAATTCCCAAAGCGATCGGTTTTTGTGCTGCGTAAAATAGTTCCCTTTGCATCGTAAATATTTATGATCTGATTTTTTACGGCTAATTTATAATCGTTCAACAATACCCGCGCCGCAATGGTTGCAGGGATCTCAATATTTTCGGCAACGGTATTTATGGTTTTGATCTTTTGAGGCTTGATCACACTTTTGTAAAATTTCGTGATATAAGCGGTATCAGTTACCATTTTACTTTTGCCATCGAAAAAAACCAATTGACAAGGCTTAGAAAAAACAGTGGTATCTACATCCTCATCGTTCTTAAAATAAAAAGGAAGATCAAGTTCGTGTACCATTTTGATATTTTGTTTATCGGCGGGAACATTTGTGGCATCTATCTCAAAACGCATTACCGGACAATCGGGATTTTGTACAACGATGTTATATTTCTTTCCGAAGGCAAGCTGGAGATTGAATACCGATTTTTTTCCTGTATTGATACTTTGTTCGATTGTTTTTCCGTTCATTACACTTACTTGAACATTGCCAATAGGTTCGCTGTTGATCTGAGTATGGCCAATAACTATAATTTGAGCGCGAGTTGCGCCAAGCAAAACAAAAAACAAAAAGAGTGATAGATTGCGTTTCACGATTCTAAGATACTAAATTATTTGATCTTTTCAATTACCTGTTTACTGATGCTTTTGCTTGTGTCTTTACCGTATCTGTCGATAGAATAATGAAGCTGCGGGACACTTAATTTTGCAAGACCTCGCTTATATTCTTTATCCAATTTTTTAAGATAATTGGTCTTGATACCCTTCTCGTAAATACGTCCTCTTTTGGAGATATTATTCTTCAGATTTCCTACTGAAGTTTCCAAATAAACAAAAAGATCAGGTTTTTGTAAAGCTCCTGATACAAGGGTGAACAATTCTTTAAATGCCCTATATTGATATTTCTTTAAATTCACTTTAGCGAACCACAAACATTTGTAAATAGAATAATCGCAAATGATATGTTTATGTTTTAAACTCATTACTTTTTGTAATTGCTCAAAGCGATCCAATAAAAAACTTAACTCTAATGCAAATGCAAATTGTTTTGGGTCCTTATAAAAAGAAGGTAAAAGAATATTATCCTCAAAACGTTCTTCTATCAATAAGCCATCTAACTCTTTTGCCAGATCGCCGGCAAGTGTGGTTTTCCCGCTTCCAATATTTCCTTCAATACAAATAACTTTAAAACGCTGAGGGTTGAATTTGGTAACTTTGAGTTTGTCCTTACATTGTTTATTTAAAACGCTAATTGTTTTTTTTAATTTAGGATGAACGAATTTTGGGGCGATCTCTGATAAAGGAATCAAAACAAATTTTCGAAGATGTAAACGTGGATGCGGAACTTGAACTAATTTCGATTTAATGATCGAATCGTTGAAGAACAAGATGTCAATGTCAATACTTCTATCTGTATTGAGTTTACTGGTCCTTTTTCTGCCAAGATCTTTTTCAACTTGTAAAATCGTCCGCATGAGTTCTTGTGCGCCCAGTTTTGTATCGATCTCTACGCACATATTCAGATATAAATGATTCGAACTCTCGCCCCACGACTGAGTTTCGTAAATAGAAGAGCGTTTAACTATTTTTGCGAATTTTTTAATGCGAACGAGGGCCTTTTCGATGTTTTCCAATCGATCGCCTAAATTTCCGCCTAAACACAAAAATGCTCTGTTCATACTAAATCCGGTATGAAATTACGGCATATCCAGTAACTTAGCCTAAGTTTTTAGACCGTATTATTTAAAATTATAAACATGAAACAATTTTTTGGTGCTTTTTTCGGATCATTTGTAGGAATATTGATAGCCACCATATTGGCCGTAGTCATAACAATAGGCATGATCACGTCGGGATTTAAGGATGCAATGAAGGATATGGAAGGAAGTGAGCATTATACTTCTAAAGGAAAAGGAATCTTAAAAATAACATTTAATGAGTTCATTGTTGATAGAGAAAGATCTCATATAGAAAAAACGTTCTCAAAATTCAATGGCAATGGAGCCGGAATGGGAGTGAATGTGATCTTAAAGAATTTAGAAAAAGCCAAGACCGATACTTCTATTAAAGGTGTTTATTTGAATTTTGATGGATTAATTGCAGGAAGATCAGCCATGCAAGATATTCGTAAAGGCATTATGGATTTTAAGAGATCGGGAAAATTTGTGTATGCTTATTCTGAGAATTATTCTCAAAGCGAATATTATATTGCTTCTGCAGCCGACAAAGTGTTTTTAAATCCGCTTGGAGGAATGGAATGGAAAGGATTAGCAATGAATTTGATGTTCTTTAAAGGATCATTGGAAAAATTAGGAATTGAAATGACCATTTACCGTCACGGAAAATTTAAAAGTGCCATTGAGCCATTCATTCTTGATAAAATGAGTGATGCCAATCGTTTGCAAGCCGAAACTTTTTTGAATAGTATTTGGAATAGTATGTTAGTGGATATTGCCGCAAGTAGAAAAACAAGTGTAGATGTGTTGAATAAATTAGCCAACGAATTAGCAATTAATTTTCCTCAAGATGCAGTGAGTTATAAATTGATCGATCAATTAGCGTATGAAGATGAAGTGCTGAGCGAATTGAAGAAAAAAATAAATGTAAAAGAAAAAGATAAATTGAATTTTGTTTCGCACGATGCGTATGCCAAATATCATCCAAAAGGCAGTTATCATGGAAAAGAAAAAATTGCGGTCATTTATGCTATTGGTGGAATTGGAAGCGGTGAAGGAAATGATGAGGAAATTGGAAGCGAGCGTATCTCTAAAGCCATTAAAGATGCACGCTTAGATGAAAATGTAAAAGCTATTGTATTGCGCGTGAATTCGCCCGGTGGAAGCGCTTTGGCCAGTGATGTTATTTGGCGTGAAGTTGCTCTTGCTAAAAAAGCAAAACCTGTTATTGTAAGTATGGGAGATCTGGCGGCAAGTGGTGGTTATTATATCTCCTGCGCAGCCGATCATATTTTTGCGCAACCAAATACCATCACTGGTTCTATTGGTGTGTTTGGCATGATCCCAAATATGAAAAAAGCCTTTGAGGATAAATTAGGAATTACATTTGATACCGTAAATACAAATAAATACAGCGATCTTATGTCGGGCTTCCGTAATGCAACCCCAACCGAATCGATCATGATACAAAAAAGTGTAGAAAATATTTATGATGTATTTATTGGACGCGTGGCCGAAGGAAGAAAAATGACCAAGGACCAAGTAGATAGTATTGGACAAGGAAGAGTATGGAGTGGAAGCGATGCTTTGAAAATAAATTTGGTTGACGAATTAGGTGGATTACCTGAAGCGATTGCTTATGCGGTTAAACAAGCAAAGCTAAAAGAGTACAGGATCGAAGAACTCCCACATCAAAAAAATCCTTTGGACGAACTTTTTGGAAAAGCAGAAATGGATGCAGAAACACGCATCATGAAAAAAAGTTTGGGACCAAACTATATTTATTTGAAACAAGTGAGAAGTATTTTGAATTCAAAAGGGGTGCAAGTGCGTTTGCCTTACGAGATCATTATAAACTAAAAGGCGCCGTACAACATCCGCCCAACAAGGAAGTAAATTGTTATTCCAATAATATCGTTGAGCGTTGTTACAAATGGTCCGGTTGCTAAAGCAGGATTTATTTTGAATTTATTCATAGTCAATGGAACAAAGGTCCCAAGAAACGATGCAAAAAGTATCACGGTAAATAACGCAACACTTACCGTTGCCGACAATTGCCAATCTTCGGTTAAAAAAGCATAACCAAGTATCAAGATCGAACAAATTATTCCGTTCACCATTCCCACACTTAATTCTTTTAAAAGTTTAGGACCGATCTTATCGCCTATCAATGTATTGTTTGCTAAAGCTTGCACAATAATGGCGCTACTTTGTACACCAACGTTTCCACCCATAGCACCAATTAAGGGAATAAAATACGCCATCTCCGGATGAATTTTTATTTGCGATTCGTAAGTACCTATAATGCGTGACCCAACAATTCCGCCACACATTCCAACAAGCAGCCAAGGAATTCGCGCGCGCGATAAACGCCAAACATTATCATTTGTATCCACATCATCCGAGATACCACTCATGCGTTGGATATTCTCATCAGCTGTTTCTTTGATCACGTCAACAACATCATCAATGGTAATTCGTCCAACCAATCTTCCCAACTGATCAACCACCGGTAAAACAACCAGATCGTGCTTTTGCATTATTTCAGCAACTTCTTCGCTGCTTGTATTTGTTTTTACGAATTGTGCATCGGCATCATAAATTTCTTCCACACGTGCTAATGGATGTGATACAATTAATTTTTTGAGTGAAAGTACACCAATGAATTTTTCGTTATTATCTACAACATACACAGCATACATTACATCTACATTCTCTGTTTGTCTTCGGATCTCATCAATACAAGCATTCACCGTTTCAAACGAGTACACGCTCACCAACTCTTTTGCCATTAAAGATCCCGCAGTGCCTTCTTCGTAATTGATCAACTCCGCAATATCGCTGGCCTGATCAATATTTTCCATTTGCGATAATACCTGGTCTTGCATATCTTCAGGTAATTCGCTCACAACATCGGCAGCATCATCGCTATCCATGTTATCTATCTGCTCGGCAATTTTTTTGGCGCTGAATTTGGCTAATAGATCTTCACGCGTATCATCATCGAGTTCCAGCAAAACTGCCGGTGCTGTATCTTCATCTAATAACTCGTAAACAAAAGCTGCTTCAAAAACGGTAAGTCTATTTAAAACTTGGGCAATATCAGCAGGATACAATTCGTGCAATTGTTCTTTTAAGAAACCAACATCTTTTTTTTCGATGGCAGCTTTAAAATCCTCAATAAATATGGACGTAAGTTCAAACGACATTTATGACCTCGCAAAAGTAAGCAAATTACTTACAAAACGGCAATAAAAAAGCCACAGCTGCGGGCTGTGGCTTGATCGATCATCTTAAGGATCTTATTCTTTTTCTACTTTCCCTAAATTACTATGTCTTTTACTGTATACAAAATAAACAATGAGTCCAATTACTCCCCATATCATAAAGAATTTCCATGTGGCAGCTCTTACTTGAGTCATTAAAAATATATTGAATCCTACACCTAAACATCCAACCAAATAAACTGCCGGGGTTTTATATGGTCTTTCTAATTCAGGCTTTTTATAACGTAAGATCATTACCGCTACACAAACCATTGCAAATGCCAATAAAGTTCCCATGCTACACATTTCGCTTACATTATCAATTGGTGTTAATGCGGCAACAATGGAAATAATTCCCCCAACCAAAAAGGTACTCTTGTACGGGGTTTTAAAACTTGTGTGCAATGCTTTAAAGAATGGAGGCATTAAACCGTCTTTTGCCATGCCTAAAAAGATACGTGTTTGTCCTAACATCATTACTAACATCACCGAAGTTAATCCCGCAGTGGCAGCAATGGTGATAATAAATACAGCCCAGTTTATTCCTATTCCCGAAAATGCAGATGCAACCGGAGCAGCTTTGTCCAACTGGTCGTATTTTACCATTCCGGTTAATACTAACGAAACCAAAATATATAAAATGGTACAGATCACTAATGATGCGATAATAGCAAATGGAACATCTTTTTTGGGATTGATGGCTTCGCCCGCTTGTGTTGATACGGCATCAAATCCAATGTAGGCAAAGAATACAATGGTAGCAGCAGTTAATACCCCGCCAAAACCAAAATTAAATTTTCCGGTAGCATTTCCCGCAGCATCAATTATGGCTACTTTATCGGGAATAAATGGTGACCAATTTGCGGTATTGATATAAAATGCACCAACTATGATCACGAATAATACGACAGCAATTTTTACGATCACAATAATATTATTTGTATTAGCAGCTTCTTTGATCCCTTTTACCAAGATCATAGTTACGATCCATGTAATAATAAATGCTGGAAGATTGAAGGCAAAAGATGGCGCTTGTAAGCCAAGAGCCAAACATTTTTCGGTTGCGGTGTGAAGATCATTACAAAGATAAATAGGAATGTCTACACCAAATAAGTGTAATAATTTTGTAAAATAACCACTCCACGCCACTGCAACAGTTGTTGCGCCCATCATATATTCCAAAATTAAATTCCATCCAATGAACCAAGCAAACAATTCGCCAACGGTTCCGTAAGCGTATGCATAAGCGGATCCTTCTACAGGAAGAACTGAAGCAAACTCTGCATAACATAAGGAAGCAAATAAACAGCCAACGCCTGCAATAACAAATGCAAGGGCTAAAGCCGGACCGGCATAATCATGAGCTGCAATTCCTGTTAAGGTAAAAATACCACCACCAATAATGGCGCCAATTCCCAAAGAAGTGAGACCCCATTTTGTTAGAACGCGTTTAAGATCACTCTTTTTCATATCGGCCTCAAAGGCTGATACGGGCTTTACTCTCCAAACTGACATAATTTTCAATTAATTTATAAGTAGCCAAATTAAACACTTATAATTAGATATGCAAGCCAAAAAGCACAAGTGGCACTATAAAGGAAGCAAGATATAAGATAAGGAAAAGAATTTGTTTTAAAAGACCAAGATCGTTGAACATATTTATTTGCAAAATGGTATTCACCTGTTGAATGATGAGAGGTTCAATGATGGTATATTGATAAACTCCCGGTTGCAAGCCAGCAAATTTTTTGGGATAAGCAAATAAAATACAATCTCTAATAAGCCAATACTCTTTATTGGTAAGGGTTGCATATTCCTGACGGTAATTGATCTGCTCGCTCTTTAAAATGTTCCTTATCTTTTGATTTTTTGATTCGTTGAATAATTCAATGCCCATAAAAATGGGAACAATGATCATGAATGTACTTGCGCTCGCAAATATGATGGCTAATAAAATGATGGAAATGATCCCAAATACCAAACGAATATAATAGTTTTGCTTAAAGAATAATGTTTCTATCACTCTTCCGCCGTCTAAAGGATAAATGGGTAATAAATTAAAGAGATTGATGAATAAAAAACAATTCGCCAGCATTTTTACGGTATCGCTTTTCATGTCCTTATTTAAATAATAAAGCGCACAAGCAACAATAAGTCCGGGTAATGGACCGGCTAAAATAATAATGCTTAATTGTTTTTGCGATACTTCTTGTTTTTTTCCTGAGGTAAAAGCACCAATGAGCGGAATAAAAAATATTTTGACATTGCTGTAATTAAAAATTTTCATGGCCAACAAATGTCCCATTTCGTGAATGATAACTACAACAGTGATCGCAGCGATATAAGCAATATTTTGATCGAACAATACGTAGAACAAGATCATGTAGATCAATAAGCTAAAAGCAGAGCGCGTCCATGAGCTTGTACTTTTCTCCATCAACTCAGGCTTTGCAGGATATTCGCCCGGTGTAAATGGATCTTGTTTTGGATCTTCGTTTATGTTAGTGAACTCGTTCAATTA
>JAHEYC010000144.1 GCA_023251775.1 Sphingobacteriaceae bacterium
AAGTAGATAAAGATAGAAAAATTTTCCTAAAGAAACAATTTCATTTAACAAATTAGCGTAATTTTGCCCTGATATAATGATACAAACTGATATAGCAATAGTTGGGGCCGGGCCGGTGGCGCTTTTTGCCGTTTTTGAGGCAGGATTATTAAAAATGCGCTGTCATTTAGTGGATTATCTACCTCAACCCGGAGGACAATTATCGGAGATCTACCCTAAAAAACCAATTTACGATATACCCGGTTTCCCAATAATTAACGCTGAGGAACTGGTAGTTAACTTAATGAAACAGGCAGAGCCGTTCAAACCAACATTTACATTGGGTCAGCGAATAGAATCCTTAGAGAAAAAAGGGGAGAGAGATTTTATACTTACTACAAATCTTGGAACTGTTATTCATAGCAAAGTAGTGGTTATTGCAGGAGGATTAGGATGTTTTGAACCGCGCAAACCTGAGGTAAAAGGACTTGAAAGATTTGAGAATGGTAAAGGTATTAATTACATGATCCTTGATCCCGAAAAATATCGCGGACAAAAAATGATCATTGCCGGTGGTGGCGATAGTGCATTGGATTGGACCATTTTTTTAAGTTCTATTTGTTCTGAACTTACCTTGGTGCATCGCAGCGAATCGTTTAGAGGTGCGCCGGATAGTGTAAGTAAAGTAATGAACCTTGCTAAAGAAGGAAAAATAAAATTATTACTCAATACCAATTTGCTAAGCGTAAACGGAAGCGATAAATTAGAAAGTGTGAGTTTGAAGAATGCAAAAACAAATGAAGAACAAACTATAACTACAGATCATCTAATTCCTTTGTTTGGATTGAGCCCTAAATTAGGACCCATTGAACATTGGGGTTTGCAAATTGATAAGAACGCTATTGAAGTGAATACCGATGATTATTCTACAAACGTTAAAGGAGTTTACGCTATTGGCGATATTAATACTTACACAAATAAATTAAAACTTATTTTGTGCGGCTTTCATGAAGCAGCATTAATGAGTCACAGCGCTTTTAAATACATTAACCCCGGAATTAAATACACCATGAAATACACTACAGTAAATGGTGTTAATGAATTTTAATGAGTGATATCAAAATAAACATCCAAGATCCCGATGGAACTTTAAGTACTCTGGAAGGCCCAACTGATATGGGTTTGAGCTTGATGGAATTTTTAAAAGCGAACGAGTACGAAATTTTAGCAACGTGTGGAGGAATGGCTTTGTGCGCAACATGCCATGTAGAAGTGATAACAGGTTTTGATAAATTGAACGAGATCAGTAATGATGAATACGCGATGCTGGATACACTTCCAAATATTACCGATACTTCGCGTTTATCTTGTCAATTAAAATTAGCATCCAATATGGATAACATCACCGTGAAAATAATGGGAGATGGACTTTCGTAGAGGCAGAAACCACAGAGGCCTTCGGCTTCACAGAGGTTTGCACAGAGAACACAGAGGAACAAAAACCGAATAAAATAAAAAAAGCGAAGCTTTCTTTTCTCAGTGACCTCTGTGTAAACCTCTGTGAAGCGTCAGCGCTCTGTGGTTAAAAAAGCTTCTCTTTAGTTGAACATAAATCTATTATTCAACTCCTGTTCAGCATTTACAATATGCGTTATGAATTTGATCTGATTCAACAACACCGCTTGTTTATTGTGTGAAGCAATAAGTTCTAATTTTTCTTGCGCCGATAATTGTAAGGAAGCAGCGATATTATAAACACTTAATTTGCTAAGCGTATCGTAGTCGATCATTTTATTTTGCACGGTGCTGAAGTAATGTATGATGGCATCTTGTAAATTGGAATTGGTGATGATGGTGTTCTCTCTTTCAAATTCAATTAATACGGCGCCGTATAATTTCGGACTCAAGGTTTCGGAATATTCAATGATCTTGAAAATGCGAACACACTCGATCAAAATATCTTTTTTTCCATCGGCGTATTCTTTCACTACATTTTTAATTTTTACTTCACAACCAAAATCACTCATCTTTCCGTTCTCGTAAAACGGTATAGCGAACGAGGCGTCGTTGTCTAAACAATCTTTTACTAATTCTTTATAGCGCTCTTCAAAAATATGCAACTTGGTTGCTTCGCCCGGAAGCAATATGGTTTTAAGCGGAAAAGCCGGTAATGTCAATTGATTCGATGTCATACGTAAGGTTCTTATAGGTAAATACGTATTAGAAGGAGCAAAAAGCGTGCTCAAAAACGTTAAAATTGCTCAAAATTTTACACCATTGAGTCAATTTTGCCTTATGTATTGCGGCTTAACGGTTTAGCTGAGGCAATAAAGCCTTCAAACAAGGGTTTTTCACAAGGGGAATAAGGATATTCCCTTATTTATTGTGCGATCCCCAACTTTTTGGCAATTGCGGGAGGAATTGCTTTTTTATGCACCATAATGCTGGTTGTTTTTAGCAATACATAACTTTCGCTGGCGTAAAAATAACCGTCGCAATCATTACGTTTTGTTCCCCAACTATTTTTGATGATATAATATAAAGTTCCGTTTTGATCTTTGGCAGTTCCAACAGCGTGCATACCGTGATCATCTTGCGTATCGTAATTATCAAATTGTTTTTGACGAAGTTCGGGTGTGATGGCGAGTTGCTTATGTGGTTTAATGGCCAATAATGCTTTTTCCATTTCTGTCATTTGATCCACTGGTTTTTCAGGAACAACTGCCAATCCTTCTTTGTACATAAATGTTTTTTCGGAAACATCGGCGCCCCAAGCAAATGTATAACCATTGTTGATGGCGTACTGCATGGTTTCTTGTAATTCGTTTAGCGGTAAATTATTTACTCTTTCCCAAGCCCAATTATCAGGAATTTCCAAAACAAATTTTTCGTAAGGTGCGTGATGTGTGAAAGAAGTTAATACAATATAATCTTCTGGAATTATTCCTGTAGCATCGGCATAAGTGCGCGGCGTATAACTTTTTCCTTTATAATCGAATTTCTCGGGAACTTTTCCTAAAAAATTATCGCAAGTATTCTCAATGGTTTGCATTAAAAATTCATAATCTATTTTTTGTGTATTTGGATCTTTGGCAGGTTCGGCAATTGCCTTAATGGTTTTTTCTAATAAGCCATGGTTATGAGGATCGTTATTATCTTTTTTTCCGGTGTAAACTTCTTCGGGAACCATTCCGTAATTTTTTATCACACGCAATACATCCGGAAATCCTCCACCTTCGGCCAAATTATTACAGCCATGCATGCGAATAAAATTTTGTGTCTTTAAAGGATAAATTTTTCTTACAACAAACATCTCACTCAAATTAAGATCCTTGCCTTTTCCCAAGCGTATCATCTCGCTTTCAAAAAATGATAAAGCAGAAAACGACCAACATGTGCTTGATCTGTCTTGACTTTGCACAGCTGTTGCATCCAACGATTTTAGAACAGTGAATGTATATTCACTATTTGCTTTATTGGTCTTTGTTTGTGCGTTGAATACAGATGTAACTGTAATAGCGCAGAGTAATAAAAAATATTTTTT
>JAHEYC010000101.1 GCA_023251775.1 Sphingobacteriaceae bacterium
TATTCGCTATTAACAATTTCAACAAATTGTTGTTGAAAAGATAAGTGCTTAATTAATAGATAACAATAAATAATTTATTTACTTCGTATCAATAAATCTCAAAAACAAGAAACCATGGCAAAAAAAGCAACAAAAAGAAAAGCCGCTCCTAAAAAAGCCGCTAAGAAAAAAGGTGCAAAAAAAGCAGGAAAAAAACGTCCAGCTAAAAAAGCAGCTAAAAAGCGTAAGCGCTAAGAATGTAATAAGAACCCCGGCTCAGCCGGGGTTTTTTGTTTATGTGGGGAACTATATTAAAATGTCTTTTTGTCGTTGAACATCGTTTTTGAAAGCCTCAAATACATAAGTATTCTGCGTTTTCAAAAACTCGTTCGCCTAAAAAATCCATTTTAATAGAGTTCCCCATCAGTTTTCTATACCATCTTAACTCCCTATATCTGTTTTTCTATATCTACATTAATCCTTATATTTACTTCCATAATATAAAAACGATATGAAAAGATCCCTAATTATAGTTGTAAGTGCTGCAGGTCTATTGTTCAATAGCTCATGTGGCGATAAAAAAACCGAACAGGAACCTATTGTTGCTCCTGCAGGAATGAATGTGCTTGACCTTACTAAATATGGTAAGTCATTTGCCATCTTTGTTCCCGATACAATTCAAAACAAATTAACTGTGACCGAGCAAACTTATGGTGCTTTAGAGATCATCGCAGGTACAAAATTCGCGATCTCCATTTCTGAGCAACCCGAAGATCTTGAACTAAAAAAGAAGGAAGTAAAAGAAGATGAGGTTAACAAGGTGAAGAGTTTTATGGTTGAAGAACCAAGCGCGATTATGTGGGAAAGTGCTATCACCGATCCTGAGTTCCACTTTATCATCAATGTTAAGGTTGGTACTGCCGAATATCATATTAATGATATGAGTAGTCCGGATGCTAAACCTTACGATAAGGAATCAATTCAAAAGATGTACGACAGCGCAAAGAATATCAAAGAGATAAAAAAGGCAGCACCAAGTGCATAATTAAGACCTAATATAAATAAGAAGTCCCGTTGCGATGATCGAAACGGGACTTTTACATTAAAACAAGATCCTATATTGCGGGATCACAAAAAAGATAAGTTGATAATCGGTCTTTAAACTCTTATCGGTAAGATCATAACTCTGCTGGAAGATGTTCTTATGTTTAGTGACGTTCTGTATATCTACACTCCATTCGTGCGTTAATCGTTTTGTGTTGAGTTTAAAGCCGGGTTTTACATCCATTCTAAAATAATCAGGATAACGGTTTACATACGCGCGGGTATAATCTCTCACTTCATCACCATATGCAATACTTGCGGCAAGATCAACGGGAACATACCGTTTACCACCCGCATAGGTTCC
Organism: Sphingobacteriaceae bacterium; assembly: GCA_023251775.1. Classification (GTDB taxonomy): domain Bacteria; phylum Bacteroidota; class Bacteroidia; order B-17B0; family Aurantibacillaceae; genus Aurantibacillus. Next base: position 1,388 of record JAHEYC010000101.1, read on the forward strand.
TCTTACATCAAACGTTAAGGTTGCTCTTTGACTCAATTTGAACTCTTTTCCGCCTAAAAGATTAATAACGTAATTTCCATTGAAAGCTGTATTCCTTAAAATACCATCGCTGGCTTTATACTTACTTTCAAATACGCTGGTGGTAAACAAAAAGTAATATCCTTTACTATAGAACTTCTCTAAAGTAAGTTCAACACCATAATTATATCCTTCGCCTTTACTAACCAAATTTGTAACATTAGGACTATTAAAATCTGCGCCTAAGTTCAAAGCCGAGAAAGCACTCGACCCTTTGTCCACCGGTGCATTATATATGTATTGATAGTATAATTCTGTTTTCAATCTGAAACTACTATTAAAACTCACATCATAAGCCATCACACCATGAACCGCTCGCGTAAAATCAAGATCCTTGTTTGTCTCCGTTCTTACACCATTACTATCTGTTTGGCTCGCAAAATAAACGTATAAAGGTTGCAACTGACTATGCATTCCTCCACCCCAACTCAAACTTTGCTTATTAGTAATGGAGTACTTTAAACCCATTCTTGGTTCAATTGAATATTTATTATTGAGTAAGAAATACTGACTGCTTACACCCGAATTTAACATGAGTTTATCGCTGAACTTATGTTGCCACTGAAAAAAAGCTCGAGCCATGGATGATACACCTTTATAATTGCGAAGGACTTTGAATGTGTTATATCCAAAAATGATGTCTGAGCTATCTACAAATAAAGTATTGTAAATATCGTAGAACATGCCTCCATTCACAAAATTTTTGCTGTTGATCTTCTTATTATAAATGGTATTTGCAGAATAGATGATATTCTTTGCCGTATTTCTGTATTCAGGTTTTTTGTGATCAGCTGTTGTGAAGTTTGTATCTATCCTATCGGCAATGATATTATTGTATTGACCGCTGATTCCGATATTGGTCTTTAAATACGCATTATTCTTAAAAAGGACCACATGCGTAACACCGCTCGATCCAATATTCGATCTAAAATAAGTATCGCGCGAACTATAACCATAAAGATCCTTTCCTTTTATTTTGTCCTTATCTAAAAGCGCTATATAACTTAAACCTCCAATTCCCCAAAAGGAGAATTTGCCGGCTTTTGTCTTGAAGTCGGTTTTAAAAGTTAGATCTTGATATTGCGGAACAGCAGCACCGGTTCCGAAATCAATATTAAGTGCTTTGAAAACAGATAAGGTTGAATAGCGATAATTGACCAAATACGTTGCATTCTTTTTCTTATTAAAAGGTCCTTCGGCTCCAAGTTCAAAACCATTAAATCCTACCTGACTCAAAAATTCATGCTTTTCGTTATTTCCTGCGCGCATTTTTAGATCAAACACGCCTGCTGTTGCATTAGCATAATCGGCCGCAAAAGCTCCGGTCATAAAATCAGAATTATCGAGTGAGTTGTTGTTTAAGATACTTATTGGTCCGCCCGTTGAACCGGAATTTCCAAAATGATTTGGATTTGGGATATCTAATCCGTTCAACCTCCACAAAACGCCGAGCGGAGAATTTCCGCGAACAATAATATCATTTCTTGAATCATTTGCGCCGCTTACACCCGCAAAGTTTGCCGCCATGCGTGCAGGATCATTTCTACTTCCGGCATAACGTCCCGCCTCCTCCGAACTAAACACACGCGAGCTCACGGTACTCATTTTATTATTGGTCTTGGTCTTATCCTGCTCAATAATAATTTCCACTTCTTGTCCCTGGATCACATTTTCTTCCAATTCAATATTAATAACCGTTTCTTTTCCTGAATTGAGGATAACAGTTACTTGTTTTTGTTTGTATCCGGTATATGTAATGGTGATGCTTCGTCTCCCGATCAACACCTCTTGCATTTTAAAGAAACCATTTTCGTCGGCAATGGCATATTTTTTTGTTGAATCCATTAATTGAACCACAGCACCCGGCAAAGCAGTTTGACTTTGTTTATCGACAATAGTTCCTTTAATGGTTTGTGTAAGAATTTGGGTTTTGAAGTTCAAAGAACCAAACACACATATGGCAAGTATCCAATACCTCATGCTAATTTTGCTTTTCCGGAATATGACGTTCCTTTAAACAGTTGTATTGCCATGGACAAAATTTATAACTAATACCACGATCAATAAAGTGTGTTCCTTTCCAAGATATTTTGAGCGTCCCATTAGGCTTCATCCATTCCTTTTTCATGCACTCCATATCAAATTCTGACTCGGAGCCAAATGGTACTTTTTTAAAATGTTTGTATGCTAGAAACAGATCATATTTCCCACTTTTAATTCTTTTTCTAGCCCAACCTAATGAATCTGTAATTAAACTATCTACACATTTACCTTTTTTGTACATATAAATGGTTTTGTTTGCAAACGGCTTCAATTTATGATTTGAAGCCAATACTACTTCTTCTGTAGGCGTTGCGCCTCCACAATATTGACTGGTAATTTCAAATTTGTGTTCAAAGGCATTTGTTTGACCATTCGCAACTACTGAAAGAAATGCAAAAACTAAAACTAAATGTTTCATATTACGGAGTTGAAAGCGAAACAGGCAATATTTTACCGTTATAATATTTGTGTCCATTCAAAGCAAATTCATAAATATAACCTGCCATTTGCTGTGCTTTTAAAGGTGCTTTATAACCCGGAAAAGCTTTTGATAACATTTCGGTTTGAACTGCGCCAAGGGCCAGACAATTTACGGAGATATTTGTTCCATTTAATTCTTCGGCCAAACATTCGGTCAACCCGCACAATGCAGCTTTGCTAGATGAGTATGCACTTAAGCCCGCAAATTTTGCAGAACCTTGCACGCCTCCCATGCTACTTATATTTATGATATGCGTTCCTTTCTTTTTTCCCATGTATGGCAAAAGTGATTGCGTCAACAAGAATGGCGCGAACACGTTTGTTTTGTATACATCGCTGATCTCTTTCTCGTTTATTTTTTTGAATGGTTTGTTGATCAAGGATCCGGCATTATTTATAAGAATGCTTACCGGTTTATTTAAGTATTTGCATACTTTAACTATTTTGTCGATCCCGCTTTTTGTTGAGATATCGCAACTTAATGGCAAAACGTTAGTAAGATCGTTCTTTTTGATATAGGCTTCTATGCTTTTGATGTTCCTTGAAACAGCCAGCACCAAAACATCGGTTTGCGCAAATTGTTTCATGAGTTCAAAACCTATACCCTTAGAAGTTCCCGTAATAATAACCAACATTATTTCGTAAATTTGTTAGGCAAAGTTACGCTAATAATGAATATCCATAAACATATTTTTGTAATAATTGGTTTACTACTGCTTTCTCAAAAAGTAGCTGGTCAGGTGGATAGTGTGTATACGGGAGAACCCAAAAGCAAGGATGGCAAAAAAACACAAGCCAAGACAGATCGTTTTAAGTCTATTAAGGATAAAATAACGTACGGAGGTTATATCATGCCCGGATTTTATTCAAGCAGATACGGTAATGTGTTTTACGTGACGGCGAATCCTAATATTGGATATAGATTAACCGAAAAGTTCACTATTGGAGTTGGTTTGAATTACAGTTATACAAGTTTAAAGAATCAATCCGGAAAATATACGCAAAGTATTTATGGTCCGAGTGCATTTGGAAGATATAAGATCTTTGATCGCGCTTTTTTACAAGTACAGTATAATAAGCTTAATCAACCTGATTATTATTCGGGAACAGATAAACGCATTTGGGTTGATTATTTATACGCCGGCGGAGGTTACTTTCAAGCTTTTAGCGATAATGCCGGAATAATGTATTCAATAATGTATAATCTAACTCCTGGCCGGAACTCGATCTATTATAATCCACTTATACAAATAGGATTTGTTGCAGGATTTTAATTACTCCTTCTTTTCTTTCGACTTGAATTTAGCGATGCCCTCATCCAGCCAATTGATGTAATCTTCAATATTAGGATCGTAGCCTCTTACTTTATTCAGTAATTTTTCGTTATGATCTAATAATACGTAAAGCGGTTGAGAACTTTGTCCGTACAACATCTCTTCCATATACTTGAACTTATCGCCAATATCGGTTATCTCTCTTTCTTTACCGAACCAAACCACGTTCATATAATCTTTTGGATCTAGGGCACGTTTATCATCTACATATAAAGAAACTAATACCACATCATTATTCAAACGTTTGATCACTTCAGCATCAGGCCAAACATAATCTTCGGTCTTTCTGCAATTAGCGCAAGCGTGTCCTGTAAAATCAACCATCAAGGGTTTACCAACTTTTTTAGCATACGCCAAAGCGTGATCGTAATCGTTCTTAAAATGAATTATTCCGTTCTTATTTACTTCAATATGTTTTGCGAATTCAGGATCTACGTTTTGAACTGAAGCAACTGCGCCATTACCACCAGCACCAAAACCGTGCGGTGATTCAGAATATTCAAGTGGCGGTAAAATTCCGCTGAACAATTTCAAAGGAGCGCCCCATAAACCCGGGATCAAATAAATTGTAACAAAGAAAGATAAGATGGCAAAGAACATACGCGTTACGCTAATATGTTTTACATCCGAATCGTGCGGCGTTTTGAAAACACCGATGAGATACAGTGATTGCAATAAGAACACAACCACCCAAATACTTACAAATACCTCGCGTGTTAATATGCCAGCCTGAACAACAAGATCGGCATTGGATGCAAATTTTAACGCTAGGGCTATCTCTAAAAATCCTAATACAACTTTTACAGAGTTAAGCCATCCACCCGATTTTGGTAATGAATTTAACCAACCCGGAAATGCTGCAAATAATCCAAATGGTAATGATAATGAAATTGCAAAACCTAACATGCCCCAAAACGGACCGGCAATATTTCCTGTACCTGCGGCTTGTACTAAAAGCGTTCCAATGATAGGTCCTGTACACGAAAAAGAAACTAAAGCAAGTGTAAATGCCATGAAGAAAATTCCGATCAATCCACCTTTATCGGCTTTTGCATCAATTTTTCCGATCAACGAACTTGGTATGATGATTTCGAAGGCGCCAAGGAATGAAGCGGCAAACACCATTAAAAGAGCAAAAAATGCAAGGTTGAACCATACACTTGTAGAAAGTGTATTGAGCGCACCGGCTCCAAAAACAATTGTAACGCCTAAACCTAAACCAACATACAGCACAATGATGAATAAACTATAGATAAATGCATTCTTTAATCCTTCTGCTTTTGTTTTGCTATGCTTTGTAAAGAAACTTACATTCATAGGGATCATTGGGAAAACGCAAGGCGTTAGGAGTGCTAAAAATCCTCCAATGAATCCTGCAAGAAAAATTCCCCACCAACTTTGTTCAGTTGTTTCATCTTTATCACCTTCTCCAACTTTTGATGTAAGTGAAAGAGTTTTAGAACCCATAGTTCCGCCTTTTGCTTGAACAATAGCCAACGTATCGCAAAGACAATCTTTCGCTAACATTTTTGTTGAATCAACATCTGTTGCAACAACGCCGGCCATACCTGCGCATGCGGGAGTTCCTTGTAATTCAAATTCAAATTTATCGGCGGGTGGGAAGATACATTTCTCTTCGGTACATACTTGTGCTTCGTAAGTTCCTGTGATCTTTATCTTATCGGCATTGAGTAGTTTTATTTTTTGAGTGAACGTTGCATTCTTTGGATGATATGCCACATTCATTTCAAATACTTTATCAAAAACTTTTGTTGGCGTAGATTCAACAACCTTACCAATTAATTGGTAGTCTTTAGATTTATTAAAAACAAATGATGTTGGGTTTGGACCATCTTCGCCGGCTTTAACTAAAGAGTATATATGCCATGGTTCATCAATTTTTGCTTTGAAGATAAGCTCGTAATCGCAATCGCTAACTTTTTTTGCTTCAAACTTCCAATGTACCGGGTTTTCTTGTGCCTGAGTAAAAAAACTAAGTAGAACCAGAAGAAAAATACCAAGTTGACGCATACGTTAAATTGATTTAGGAATTAAAGATACTATATTTTTAATCCTAAAAAAACATTAATTAAATTTTTCGTAACTATCAACAAATCAATGTATTTGAAGCCCTCACATGCCCCGTTTTTTGAGCAAATTTAGAAGGCTAATTAACTGCCTAATTTTCGAAATGCTTTGAAAATAATTCGAAGATCATTTTCGGCTTTATACTCTTTAGAATAATTGAGTAATAATAAATTGAACTTCTCGCCTGTAACTACATTTTCAAATTCATCGGCGGGTGTGAGTACCGATGGTTTTATGGCGGGAAGATCTTTACGAATGCTGTTGCCATAACCAACCCAAGTATTTGCAGCAAAAAAAACTTTGAGTGTATTTAAGATGAACTTGCCCGGTTTTTTTTGGAAGATCATGATGACAGGAAAAAATAAAAGTAAAGCACCGGAGACGGTAATATCGAGCAAACGTTTTTTCCGTTTATTCTCCGGTCTTGCCACATTATTAAGATCGATCACATATAATTCGCCGGCAGTATCAATGCTATTACTTCCAATGATGGAAAGACTTTCGGGCGGTGCAATTTTGAATTCAATATCTTTTGCCACCAAGGATAACATTTTATTAATGATATTTTGCGAAGAGATATTCTTTGCGCAAAAAATCACCTCGTTGATCTTGTGTACTTCAATTACCTCATCTATTTGCGTGAAATTCCCAATGTAATTCGGATTCTTTACACCGTTTGCCTCATTACTTACAAAACCAATGAACTTGGGTTTGATGCTTGTTTGTTTCAACAGATCGCTCACGCGTTCAAACTCTTCCTCATCGCCAATGATGGCAATAAATTTTTGTTCGGCTTCGGCATTCAATTTAAATTGTTTGATGCCTGCAATACTATATACGCATCTTAAAAGAACATAAACAATGCACGTTGAAGCTGTTCCGAAAAGGATAAGTGCGCGCGAGAAACGATAATACTCAGGCAATAATGAATAAACGATCAAAATAAATGCTGAGCCTGTAAGTACACCTCTTATAAGGCGTTTTAATTTTAGTGGTTGATCGTATCCTCCGCTTAAGTATGAGAAGAACATCCAAAGCAATGTATAAATGGGGAAAGCTATGCTTAAGATATTTGCCGAATAAAAATTTGGATACAATTTAAAATTCACTTCATACGAATTTTTAATGGCGTAGAGTGATAAAAGAATGCAAACAAAATCGATGGCCGGAAAAAAGAGTTGTTTGAACAGGCGCATGATGATGGCCACAAACGCGCGGAGATAAATTGCCAGATAAATAAAAAATATATACGCTCCTGCTCCTTTATTACTAAAATGTTTTCTGGCAAAAATGGCCATGGCTTTGTAGAACATCACGACATAATTCACACTGCTTTTTTTGGTGCTTTCTCCTTTGTAATGAATGATGCTTGAATCGGCGAAATAATAATTCTTATATCCCGCTTGGGTAATTCGATAACTCAGGTCAACATCCTCGCCGTACATAAAAAATGTTTCGTCGAGCAAACCAATTTTGTCTAAGGCCTCTTTTCGTAAAAGCATAAATGCGCCACTTAAAATATCTACTTCATTGGTTTTATCTTTATCTAAAAAAGTTAAGTGATATTGTCCGAATTTTTTTGACTGTGGCAATAATTTTGCAAGACCAAAAATTTTGTAAAATGCCACCCAAGGGGTAGGCAAACCGCGTTTACTTTCGGGTAAAAAATTTCCTTTGCCGTCAACCATTTTTATTCCCAAACCACCGGCATTCGGATGCTCATTCATAAAAGAAATTATTTTCTCGAAGGTATCTTCCTGAACTACGGTATCGGGATTTAACAAAAGAATATATTTTCCATTTGCTAGTTTTATGGCTTGATTATTTGCTACAGAAAAACCGGTATTGGTATCATTAACGATAAGTTTAACCTGTGGAAATTTTTGTTTCACTAATGCCACCGAGCCGTCAACTGAGTTATTATCAACCACAAATACTTCGGCCTTGATGTTTTTAAGGGCACCAAATACCGAATGAAGGCATTGTTCTAAAAAATGCTTTACGTTATAATTAACTATTACTATAGATAGCTCCAGAGTACAAAAAACGCAAAAAGCACCGAATAATTATAATTGTAGGCATTATTTATTTGAAATAATCCAATAAAAAACCCTCAGCCCGAATAAAACAAAGTTTATACTGTGAGGGTTTATGGTTTGGCACCAGTGATCCCGCTTGGAATCGAACCAAGGACCGCAAGTTTAGAAAACTTGTGCTCTATCCAGCTGAGCTACGGGACCTTATTTCTTAAAACTTACAAGGTTTTTAGACGGTCAAAGATAAAAAATTATATTATACCTGTATGAAAAAATCTAAAACAGGCTGTTTTTAAGACAAGGTTATATTATCTTCTTGCTATGATGAATATTACGCAAAAAAAAAGGGCGCTTTGGGCGCCCTTCCTATTTAATCTTTTTTCTTCTTGTCGTCGTCATCCTTCTCTTTATCTTCTTCTTTTTTCAAAAATTTTCCGTCGGCATCAAAAATATAATCTACCTCACCTACTTCGGCCTCATATTGAACTACACCGGCCGCTGTAGTTATCTTTGATGCTTCTTTGATCTTTTTTCCGGGCATGTTCTTGTTCACATAATCCGAAACACCCTTTGGAAGTTCAGAAACTTTAATTTCTTTTTCTGTTTCCTGAACATTACCACTCGCATCAAACGTTACGCTGCCTTCGTCTTTTCCCATTTCATATTCTGCCTCGTAAACATCACCTTCTTTTTCCCACTTTTCTGCTTTCCCGGTAGGATAATTCTTTTTGAATGATTCTTTAACTGCTGCAGGCACATCTGCTTCTTTTAATTTTTGTGAATAAGCCGAACCAACTGAAAGGCTCAAGGCTAAAAGGATGATCAAATTTTTCATGTTGTTATTAATTTATATACAATAGTAATCAGTGAATCTGGAGAAATTCTGTGTTTTAAAATATATACTCAAATATATGCATATTTTCACGGTACTCATAGCGGATATTATGTCCATAGGTATTCGAAATTTGCTTTACCAATGCCAAACCCAAGCCATTTGAGTCCGAATCTTGGTTCAACTTAAAGAATCGTTCAAAAAGTTTTTCAGGATCCACCAAAAATGGTTTTCCGGTGTTTGATACCGATAAAACATGCTCATCCAATTTAATGCGGATCTCATTTCCTTGCTCGGTATATTTTATGGCATTCCCTAATAAGTTCGAGATCACTGTATCTACTAAGGTGGGATCCATTGTTCGTGAAACTTTTTCTTTAATGCTTGAACTCAATTTGATATTTTTTATTTTAATAAGATCCTCAAATTGTTCTAGTTTAAATTTCAGTCGCTCGCTGATATCGGTTTCACCTTTCACTTTAAATTGCGCATTCTCTATTTTTGAAAGCAGAAGAAGTGTTTGATTGAGTTTCTTTAAACGTACTGCGGTTTGATTGATGATATAGATCTGTTTTTTTTGTTCTTCATTTAAATTATCTGATTGCAACAGATCTTCGGTCTTGGTGATCATCACCGCAATTGGTGTTTGAAGTTCGTGTGAAGCATTTTCGGTGAACGCTCTTAGATTTTGATAATCGGCCATAAGTTTTGCCGTCATTTTATTTACGGCTGCCGAAAATCTATCGAATTCAAGTGTACTACTTTTTGCATAAGCAACTGTTCCATCTTTCTCTATATCATATTTCGAAATTGCATCAAGTGTCTTAAAGAATGGTTTCCACATGAATTTGGAGTATACATAATTCACCACTATCAAAACAAGAATTAATACACCCGCCAAAATAATGAAAGAGGTCACAATGGTCTCGATAAGATCCTCCGATTCGAACATGGCCTTACCAATACTTACTTTGTAATTTTGATCGTTAAGTTTGGTATAAAAAATGATCTGTTTAAAAGGCAGAACTTCATCCATAGCCTTTATATAATGTAATGTGTCTAATGTTCTTTCGGTCCCGCTTGTTTCAACTCCCTCAAACGAAAGCAAGGTCATAGCATTAACGCTTTCGGGAAATCGTTTATTCTTTTCTACAAATCGGTTAACATCTTGTTTTAACTGGAAAAGTTCTTCTTGGGCTTCTTCATCAATGATATCTTGTAACTGGACATAGAATATATAAGCACCCAAACAGAAAACACAAAGTGTTACTACTAAAAATATTATGCTATTTTTTGTACTTAATTTCATGAGGCATTAAATCGGTAACCCATACCGTATACAGTTTTTATATGATCATCACCACCACAATCCACGATCTTCTTTCTGAGATTCTTTATATGTGTGTAAATAAAATCGAACGAATCGGTCATGTCCATTTCATCTCCCCATAAATGTTCGGCAATGGATTCTTTTGTGATCACTTTATTTTTATTCACTATAAAGAACAATAACAGATCATATTCCTTTTTTGTAAGTACTAAAGTTGTTTCATTTACTTTAACCACTTTGTCTTTTGGTAATATCTTTATCT